>CALGYL010000356.1 GCA_937934775.1 uncultured Clostridia bacterium | reverse complement strand
CCGGATTGCGAGCTGTTCGGCGTTCTTAGGATGATGGGAGCCGCGCCCACCCGGCACATCGGCGACTTCGATACCTTTGAGACGTTTCAGGATATGGCCAAAAGCGCCGGAAGTCTGGTGCTCTCGCCCATTGGCACCCTTGCCGCGCAAAGCATGGAACGGAAGCTGGCCATGCCGTATCTCTTCGAGCCGGTGAGCTACCGCCTTTCCGAGATTGCTGAACAATATATGCGCATCGCCCGGTTCCTCGGAAAGAAGTGCGCGCCCGACCTTGAGAACCGGGAGCGCCAGGCGCGGGATGCGATGGAGGAGACCCGCCGGGCGTTGGGCGGAAGGCCCGTCTGGATCGCGGGCGGCGCGGTGGCCAAGCCCTTCGGCCTGGCGCGGGCGCTTCTGGAGGCCGGATTCCGGGTGGAAACGGTCGTGGCGCAGAAGGTGCTGCCCATTGACCGGACGGACTATGACTGGATGCGAAAAACGCGTCCGGAGATTGCGATTCTCCAGCCGCAGCACACGCGCCTCATTGATTTTGGTTGTCGCCGGCCCGAGGCCGTGGCCGTCGGCTTCGATGCCGCTTACATCGCGGGCACAGGGCGCGTGCTGGAGCTGGCAAACGACGCGGGGCTGTTCGGCTACGGCGGGATCGTCCGCCTGATGG
The DNA here is from genome assembly GCA_937934775.1 of uncultured Clostridia bacterium. Classification (GTDB taxonomy): domain Bacteria; phylum Bacillota; class Clostridia; order Christensenellales; family Aristaeellaceae; genus JAEZHK01. The sequence goes on along the minus strand of CALGYL010000356.1, from coordinate 27,171 downwards.
AGGGCCTGACGGCGGCGGCTTCCGGCGAACGCGATCTCAAGGAATTGATCGATGCATATGGGGCGGTGGTGTAAATGCGTAATTTCTCGATGACGCTGCCCCCCTTTTCGCCGGATTACTCCGGTGTCTGTTCCGCGCTGTTTAACCTGAACGGCCTGATCGTCATCCACGACGCTTCCGGCTGCACGGGCAATTACACGGGCTTTGACGAGCCGCGCTGGTACGGTTCGGCGAAGCCCATCTACTGTTCGGGGCTTCGCAAGATGGACGCGGTGTTTGGCAACGAGGAAAGGCTTTTGGAAAAGATCGAACGCGCGGCCCGCGAGCGGCCGGTGGATTTCATCGCGATTGTCGGAAGCCCGGTTCCGATGGTCATTGGAACCGACATGGAAGGCGTCGCGCGGGAAATTGAGCGAAGGTGCGGGGTTCCCGCCTTCGGGTTTTCAACGAACGGTACCCGGTACTACAACGGGGGTGTGGCGATGGCCGCCTGCGCCGTCATCGACCGCTTTGCCAAGGGCGTATCCAGCGCATGTCCAAGCATGATGAATATCCTGGGCGCGACGCCGCTGGATATCAGCCGGGAAAATCTGGGCGAGCTGAAAGCGCTGCTGGCGGAAAACGGATGGCGCGTCAACGCCTGCTGCGCCACCGACTGGACCATGCAGGAGATTCGGAATATCGGCGCGGCGGCGGTGAACCTCGCGATTTCCCAGGCAGGTCGCGAAATCGCCATCCACCTTGAAGAGCGCTTTGGCACGCCGTGGATCGCGGACCTGCCGGTCGGGAAGAAGGGCGCCGGGGCCTGCCTTGCACGGCTCGCCGCGCGGGCGGCCGGGGAGCGGGTTTCGCCGGACGAAGCGCGGAGGGAGGGTGCCGAAGCGCTGGTTTTGGGGGACGCGGTGTGCGCCAGCGCCATCTGCTGATCCCTCTGGCTTGATTTCGGGGTTCGCGCGGCCCCGGCGGGCATCTTCGGGCCCGTTGGCGCTCCGGAAGGCGTTAAGGTACTTGAAGACGAAGCGGCCATCGAAGCCGCCGTTTCAGGCGCGGGGTTATTTGTGGCAGATCCGCTGCTTTGCGCCCTCGCGGACGGGGCGCACACGGTGTGCGTGCCCATTCCCCAATACGCGGTGTCCAGCAAGCTCTATCCGGGCGAGCTGTTCATTGGAGACCATTTCGGCATCGGTCATGCCGGGGAAACCGGCAAGGAAAGGAAGGCGTATTTATGAAGCGATTCTTATCACTGCTGCTGGCGCTTATGTTTCTTCTCTCGGCGGGGGCGGTTACCGCGCTGTCCGAGGGGGAGACCCTCACCATTGTGGATCACGCGGGCAACACCGTGACGTTGCCCAAAGAGATCAACCGCATTGTGACCACCTCCATCTACCCCTTCGCCTCCGTGGTCACCATGTACTTGGGTTCCGCCGAAAAGCTGGTGGGCATCCACCCCATCTCCTACAGCGCGGCGGTGAACAGCACGTTGGTGAAGCTCTTCCCGGAAATCGCGAGCGCGTCCACCGCATTCATGACCGGGAGCGAAGTGAACATCGAGGAATTGGTCAAACTTGACCCCGACGTGGTGTTCTACAGCGCCGGCAACGCCAAGGAGAAGGAGCTCTACGACGCCGCGGGCATCGCCTCGGTGGCGGTATCGGCGACCAAGTGGGACTACGACATCATTACGACCTATGACGAGTGGATCGCGCTGCTGGGTCAGATCTTCCCCGAGCAGGACAAGACCAGGATCGTATCCGCCTACAGCAAAGAGATTTACGACATGATCCAGGCGCGGGTCAAGGACATCCCGGAGGCGGAGCGCACGCGCGCGCTGTTCCTGTTCCAGTATGACGAGAGCGCCATGGTCACCTCCGGCAGGCATTTCTTCGGCCAGTACTGGGCGACGGCGGGCGGCGGCGTCAATGTGGCGCAGGACGTTCCTGAAGAGAACGCCAACGCGGCCATCAGCATGGAGCAGGTGTATGAGTGGAACCCGGACGTGGTCTACATCACCAATTTCACACCGACACAGCCGGAAGACCTTTTAAGCAACGCCGTAGGCGGCGACGACTGGAGTACCGTAAAGGCCGTAATCGACGCTCGCGTGTACAAGATGCCGCTGGGCAGCTACCGCAGCTACACCCCCGGAACCGACACCCCCATGACCCTCTTGTGGATGGCCAAGACGCTGTACCCCGAACTGTTTCAGGACATCGACCTGAATCAGGAAGTTATGGATTGCTATAAGGAAATCTATGACGTGACGCTTTCCGAAGAGGACGTCGCCGCCATGTACACCCCCTCCGACGCGGCGGCGGCGGGCTACAGAAATTCGTAATCCATGAAAAAGCGCACCGCGTTTGGGTGGGCAGCCGGGTTCCTTCTGGGCTCGGCTGCCCTGGCTCTCCTCACCATGAGACTGGGGCGGTTTTCGATGGCGCCCGCGGAGGTGTTCGCCACGCTCTTTCCCGGCTCCATGCCGGGGATGGAGGTGACGCAGACCATGAAAAACGTCGTCTTCAACATCCGCCTGCCAAGAGTGCTCCTCTCCCTTATGGTCGGCGCGGGGCTGAGCGTGGCGGGCGCCTCGTTCCAGAGCCTTTTTTCAAACCCGCTCGCGACCCCCGATACCCTGGGCGTCGCCACAGGCACATCCTTTGGCGCAGCGCTGGGTATCCTGCTGGGCCTTCCGATGGCGCTGGTGCAGGTTTCGGCGCTCGTCATGGGCTTTGTGGCGGTCGCCGTGGTGTACACGGTCAGCCGTCTCCGGGGCGGCGCCTCCATGATGATGATGATTCTGGGCGGCATGGTGGTGAGCGCGCTCTTCTCCGCGCTGGTCTCGCTGGTCAAGTATGTGGTCGACCCGCAGGATGTGCTGCCGACCATCACCTTCTGGCTGATGGGCAACCTCTCCGGAACCAATTATGAAACGCTGATGCTGGGCTTTCCGTTTATTGCGGGGGGCACGCTGATCATCTTCACCCTGCGCTGGCGGCTGAACGCGCTCTCCCTCAACGAGGAGGAGGCAAAGACGCTGGGCGTCAATGTCTCTCTGGTACGCGCGCTGGTGGTCATAGGCTCCACGATGATCACCGCGTCGGTCGTCTCCATGTGCGGGCTCATCGGGTGGGTGGGCCTTCTGATTCCCCACATCGCCCGGATGATGCTGGGCAACGACAACCGCCGGGTGGTGCCCATGAGCGTCGGCATGGGCGCGGTGTTCATGCTTGTGATCGACACCGTGGCCCGCACCGTTTTCGCCAGCGAGATCCCGGTCTCCATCCTGACGGCGGTGGTGGGCGCGCCGGTATTCATTGCGCTGCTTCGAAAGACGGGAGGGATCCGCGGGTGAAATTCGAGATCGACAGGGGCTGCTTCCGCTATGACTCGGGCAGAGAAATCTTAAAAGACGTATGCGTCACCCTCGAACGGGCGCGGATTCTGACCGTGCTGGGCGCGAATGGCGTGGGGAAAACCACGCTGATGAAGTGCATGCTGGGGCTTCTCAAATGGTCGGGCGGAGAGAGCCGGATCGACGGGGTGGACATTCGCCGGATCCCCCACGGGCAGCTCTGGAAGCGGATCGGCTACGTTCCCCAAGCGCGGCAGGCCGCCTTCGCCTATACGGCGGAAGAAATGGTGCTTTTGGGCCGCAGTAGCCATCTGGGTCTCGCCCGCCAGCCTGGGGCGGAGGATCGCAAAATCGCCCGGGAGAGCCTGAAGGCCATCGGCGCGGGGCACCTCGCGGGTAGTCTACTAAGCCGCGTGAGCGGCGGAGAACTGCAGATGGTGCTGATCGCCCGGGCGCTGGCCGGACAGCCGGAGCTGATGATCCTGGACGAACTGGAATCCAATTTGGATTTTCGCAACCAGCTCATCGTTCTGGAGACCATCCGGAACCTGAGGTCGGAGAAGGGGATTTCGTTTGTGGTCAATACCCATTATCCGGAGCATGCCCTCTCCATTTCCGATCAGGCGCTGCTTCTGATGGGCAATGGCGAAAGCCTGAGTGGCCCCGCCCGCCAGATCATCGCCGAAGAAAACCTGCGGCGTGCCTTTTCCGTGGAAGTCTGCATCCGGGACCTCGCGCTCGGGGCGGGCGCGTACACCTGCGTGATGCCGCTGAGGCTGGCGTAAGAATACCGCAATTCTGCCGACCATCAAAAGCTACAAAGGAGAAGATCCGACGCCAATTATCTCCGCCTCTTAACTTGACTGGCTGTCAAAGACGCGTATAATTGACAGTACAACTGAATAGTGGATCAAACGGTCGGCAATATGCCGAAAACACGGAATGTGGTGAAAAGCCACGCGAGTCGGTCACTGTGAAGCCCTTCGGGGATAAGTCAGATACGTGCCGTTGATCTTACGCTCCTGCCAAAACCAGGGTGCTGTATGTCGCTTTTTTCAATGCGCGCATTTCCTTGAATTGCGTGATTTTAGAATTTTGCAACAGAATAGGATGCCATGGGTTCGCCGGAGCGAGTCCATGGTTTTTCTTTGCGCCCAAAAGCATCGCTATGAATCCGCGGAGCCGTGATACTGGGCTGGCAGAAGGTCTCGAACATCTGGCCGGAGAAAGGGGGTGCGCCATCGGGGGCCTTTGCGGGTCGCCTCAGTAAATCCGGATGGTTCCGCCGGGCTTCCGGCGATGCCGCCGACCAGGAACCGGACCGTGGGTCGCATACCAAAAGAAGCAACAACAACGAGAGGGGTATCGTAAATGAAGAAGATTATCACATGGATGCTGGTGCTGGCGCTGCTGGTTGGAGGGATGATGTACGCAGCCGCGGAGACGCCCGCGGGAACGGATCAGGCAATCGTCGTGACGGACGGAATCGGGAAAACAATCACGCTGGACAAGCCCATTGAAAAAGCGGTCGTCTACGACCGGTACAATACGGAAGTGTTTCGCGTGGTGGGCGCGTATGACACAATCGTCGGCGTCGATCAAAACGCAGTAGACACATACCCGGCGTACTGGACCGGAGTCGGCGACAAGATTCAGATCGTCGGCAGTTCCTGCACGGATTACAACGTGGAGAAGCTCGTTGCGATGAAACCGGACGCGGTTTTCATGAGCAGCCTCGGCGAGTATGAGAGCGTTACCGAGCAGCTGGCCGCTTTCGGCATCCCGGTCATCATCATCAACGCGTGGATTCCCTCGGAGTATTACAACTACATCCGGCTCGTGGCCCAGGTCACGGGCAACGTGCAGGCGGGTGAAGCGTATGTCAAGTTCTGCGAAGACGCCATGAAGTCCGTCGAAGAGCGCGTCGCCAAGATTCCGCAGGAAGAGCGGAAGACGGTATACTTTGAAAACGGCGGCGAATACAAGACGTGCCTGCCCGGCTCCGGTTGGCACGACATGGTGACCAGCGCGGGCGGCATCAATATATTCGCGGAAACGTCCCACGACGATACGTCAAAGGGCGGCACCTCCAGTTATCAGATCGACCCGGAGGCGATCCTCGCGGCGAATCCGGACGTTCTGATTGAAAATGTCTACAGCACGCAGGAACACAGCAGCCTGGAAGCCTATGTGACCCTTAGCGAAAATGAAATGGAAAAGGAGTTGGCGCGTTTCGTGGACAGGCCGGGCTGGGCGAATCTCGACGCTGTAAAGAATAAGTCCGTGTACGGCTTCACCAGCTTCGTCGGCAACGCCAACAGCAAGCTGATCGCGATCATGTACATCGCCAAATGGCTCTACCCTGATTCGTTCGCGGACGTTGATCCGGACGGCTTCATGAACAAGTGGCTGGAGTACATGAACTTTGCGCCCATGACGGGCCACACCGCGAAGCTGCAATAGCCGCCTAACGGCGCGAAACTTGAAGGAAGGCATGGAGTGGTCATGATAAAGAACGAAAAGAGCATCGACCGAGTCAGGCGCCAGTACGATCGAAGCATGGCCGCAAAGTCGGTGATTCTCGCAATCTGCGCCTTGCTCGTCTTTGGGGTGGCGATCCTTTCGATCTGTGTCGGCGCGGCGGATCTTTCTATACAGGACGTGTTCCATGCCTTCTTTGCCAGCGAGACGGTCAAAGCGCAGGAAGGCTACGACACGACGCGCAGCATCGTGTGGCTGCTTCGGATGCCCCGTGTGATCATGGCGGTGCTGGGCGGCGCGGGACTTTCGCTCTGTGGCGTTATCATGCAGGGAATCACCCGAAACCCACTGGTGTCGCCGTACACCGTCGGCATATCCAACGCGGCTTCCTTCGGCGCGGCGCTCATGGTGCTGTTTGCGGACCGCATTCCGGGCGTCGCTTACGGCGGCGCCTGGATGCAGACAGCGGGCGCGTTCCTGATGGCGCTGGCCTGCGCGGTCATTGTGTACGGGGTTTCGGCGGCAAAGCGGATGAACGTGACGACGCTTGTCCTGATGGGAACCGCGCTCTCATACCTGTTCAGCGCGCTGACAAATACCATGCAGTATCTGGCGAACGAGCAGGAACTCAACACCATCGTCCGCTGGACGTTTGGCAACCTGCAAAAAGCCACCTGGGCACAAAACGGCATCCTGGCCGCCGCGCTGGCGGTGGTCTTCATGATCTCCATGTACTATTCGCGGCATCTGAACGCGATGGCCGGTTCGTCGGAGGACGTTCCAAAGGCGCTGGGCATCAACGTCTCGCAGGTGCGCCTGGTGACGGGCGTTCTGACCGTTCTGCTCGCGTCGCTGATCATCAGCTTTGTCGGCGTCATCGGCTTTGTGGGCATTGTGGCGCCGCATATTGCGCGGTTGATCGTAGGCTCCGATCACCGGCAACTCATTCCTCTGTCCTGCATATTCGGCGGCTTATTGCTGGTCGTCTCCGATACGATTGGGCGGACGCTGTTCAGCCCGATCGTGATACCGGTTGGAATCGTCGTGGCGTATGTCGGCGTGCCCATCTTCGTGCACCTGATCATCGGCAGCAGGAAGGGGGGAATGATGGGTGCTTGAGGGCGAATCGCTGGCTTTCCATTATAAAAAAGCCCCGATGATCTTTGAAAACATCCATTTTCAAGTGAAGGAGGGGGAAATTCTCACCATCATGGGGCCTAACGGGGCCGGAAAATCCACCCTGCTCAAATGCATCAATCGAATCCATGCGCCGACTCATGGCGACGTGCGCTTCGAAGGCAAGCGCATCGGAGATTTTCCGCGGCGGGCGCTGAGCCGCCTGTTTGGCTATGTCCCGCAGGACACCGGCGGCAGCCTTGGAATCTCGGTGATCGAATCGATCATTCTGGGCAGAACGCCGCACATCCGCATGAAGCTCGCTCCGCGCGACAAGCGCGTCGTTTTCGAAACCGTCGAAAAGCTTGGACTGGAGGAATACGCGTTTCGAAATCTGAATGAATTGAGCGGCGGGGAGCGGCAGAGGGTATTCCTCGCGCGCGCGCTCGTACAGGAGCCCAGAATCCTGCTGCTGGACGAGCCGACGAGCAACCTCGACATTCGGTTTCAGTTGGAAACGCTTGAAAGGATACGGTCCATCGTTCGCGCCGATCACATGCTGGCGGTCATGATCATCCACGACCTCAGCCTCGCGTACCGCTTTTCAGACCGCATTCTGATGCTGAAAAAAGGAAGCGCTCCGCTGGAGGGAAAGTGCGGGGACATCCTGACCGAAGAGACCATTCGCGACGTGTATCATGTGCGCGCGCGCGTGGAAGAAGACCCGGAGTATCCGTTTGTCAACCCGCTGCACGTAGATTTGGACGCGGGCTGATAAACAAGCCTTCCTTATTAGCACGTACAGGGATGGACAAACCCGGAGGAACAAACGCGTGAGCGCGCATTTGTTCCTCCGGGTTTATCGTTCTCTTCTGCGAGACGATGTATCGTCCGGCGGATCATCAGGCGGCATCAATTGTGCGTGCCGAATTCATAGGGAAGATGGTATTGATCGAGCTGCGCGAGTATCTCCTCGCGATGCGGACACTTCTGCCCAACGCAGATTCCGACATGCACTTTCTCCACGCCTTCCGAGACGAGCCGTTCCATCTTCTCGCACTGGCCCGCGTCGTGGACGCGGTCGATGTCGCAGCCGCCGCAATCGCAAAACGCGGCCAGTTCCGGCCGGTTGTTTGCATATTGGGCAAAGCTCGCAAGATCATGGTTGAAGGCCTTCAGGCACGCGGCGCCGGTGCATACATTGCTGGCCTTGCGGCAGTACAGGATCGCGATTTTCATTTCGATTCCTCCTCTATGATGGTCGACGGTCGGTACGTGATGTGGATGTTTGAATACGCGTCCCGGAAAACCGCCGCGTCCACGCCGTACAGGCGGCGGATCAAAGGCGGCGTCAGGATCTCCTCCGGTCGGCCCTGGGCAACGACGGCGCCCTGGTCGATGGCGTAGAGGCGGTCGCAATACATCGCGGCGATGTTCAGGTCGTGGAACGCCGCGAGGGTGGTCACGCCCAGCCGCTTCACCACATTCAACAGTTGAAGCTGGTATTTTATATCCAGATGGTTGGTGGGCTCATCCAGAATCAGGCATTGAGGCTGCTGGGCCAGCGCCCGGGCCAGGATGATGCGCTGCTGTTCGCCGCCCGACAGTGTGGAAAAATCCCGCTCCGCAAACGCCCGCATGCCCGCCCGCTCAAGGGCGTCGTTCACGATGTCGTAGTCTTCTTTTGTGTCGCGCTCCATCGTACGCTTATGGGGAGACCTGCCCATCAAAACGATGTCTCGCACCGTGAATTCAAAACTCGTGTGATTGTGCTGCGCCACCACGGCCAGCCTTTTTGCGCTCTCGCGGATGCTCATGCCCAATAGCGCCTGACCATCCAGATAGACCGCCCCGCGTTCCGGCTTCAGCACGCGGTAGACGCACTTGAGCAACGTGCTCTTGCCGCTGCCGTTTGGCCCGATGATGCCGACGAATTCGCCGTTCCGGGCGAACAGGTGAATGCCCTTCAGGATCGGATTGTGCCCAAGGGTAATGGCCACGTCCTTTGTCTCGGCGTTCATCTATTTGCCCTCCCCGAAGCCGTAGGATTTTCGGAGCAGCAGATAAATGAAGCATGGCGCGCCGATGGCGGAGATCAGGATGCCGATGGGCAGCTCGCTCCTGGGGATGATCAGGCGGCAGGCGACGTCTGCCCAGATCAGAAAGATCGGTCCGGCCAACGCGGATACCGGCAGAAGCCGCCTGTGGTCCGTGCCCAGCAGCATCCTGACCACGTGGGGGACGATCAGGCCGACAAAGCCGATCATGCCCGCGCTGTAGACCGAAAGGCCCACCATCAGCGCCGAGAGAAGAAGATACAGGTGCCGGTATCGCGCAAGGTCGGTGCCCAGCGTCACCGCCACTTCGTCGCCCATCAGCATCAGGTTGAGTACGCGGCTTTGAGAAATAAAAAACAGTGACAATAGCAGGTTGACCGGCAGAATCAGCGCGATGTTCTCCCACTTCGCGCCCGCAAAGCTGCCCATGAGCCAGAAGGCGATTGTCTGCATGCCGTTCCTGTCGCCGTAGAGGTACACAATGAAGTTCGAAAGCGCCGAACATACGGAGCCCAGCGCCATACCGCCCAACAGAAGCCGGATCGAATTGGAACGCCCGCCGATGCCGGAGATCAACTGCACCAGAAGCGAAACGCCAAACGCGCCCGCAAACGCACAGATGCCTATGGCGTTTGAGCCCAGGAGGGAGGCGATCCCCAGCATGACAGCCATCGTCGCGCCCAGAGACGCGCCGGAGGATACGCCCAGTATGTACGGGTCGGCCAGCGGATTGCGTACGATCGCCTGCATGACGCAGCCTGAGACCGAAAGCCCCATGCCCACCCCGACGGCCAACGCAATCCGGGGGAGGCGAATGTACCACACGATGTCGTGAAGGCTGCCCTGACCGAATTGGGCGGCGTCGCCCAGCCCGAAAAGCTTGTGGAAGATGACGCCGTATACCTGCCCGACGCTCAGTTTTACCGATCCGAAGGTCACGGCGGTCAATATGGAAAGTATCAGCGCCGCAAAGAGAAGTACGGCTGCGAGCCAGTATATGGGCATTCTTCGAAGGAAACCGCCACGCACGGCGGCAGGATTGCCTGTCTGCATGAAATTCATCCCCGATGCGCCCGAGGAGGCGCTTTGCCCGACGGCGCGCCTCCCCGGATTATTTCACCTATTCGTAGAGCGAGGGGTACAGCGCCTTGGCAAAGGTGCGGATGCCGTCCAGCGTCTTCAGGCCGCTGCAATAGATCTCCGAGAGGTTCAGGGCATATACGTTTTTGTTCTTGACCGCCTTGAGGCTGGCGAATTCCGGTTTCTCCGCAATGGAGGCCACCGCCTGCTCCGGGGTCACAAATCCTTCGTACCAGACCATGAGAATAATGTCCGGGTCGGCGGCGATCAGGTCTTCCGCGCCGATGTTGTCGCTCGACTCCGCGCCGACCGCCAGCTTCGCGCCCACCTTGAGCGCGATGTCGCCGCCCAGCGTGGTGGCGCCGTACACGCGGTAGGAATCGCTCTCGTCCTCCAGGACCGCGACGGACAGCGGTTCAACGCCCGACTCCTTGACATAGGCCTGCACCTTGTCAATTTCGGCCGTCATCTCGTCCACCAGCGCCTGCGCCTTGTCCTCCACATGGAAGATCTTGCCGATGGTCAGGATGTCCTGCATTTCGTAGTCAATCTTGCGGGGGAACTCGGCGGCCTTGCCCATGGCGGAGCTGTTGAGCGCCATGTAGGTACCGGTGCCGCGCTCCTGCCAGTAGCCAACGTCGCCCAGCCGGTCATCGGCAAATACCGAGTACCAGCCCAGGATGAGATCCGGGTTCAGCGCCACCACGTCCTCCTTCGATGGGCGCTCCTGCTGGTAGGTGATCTTCGCGAACTCGTCCGCAAGGTCCCCGGAGACGGATCCATCAAGGCCAAACGCCAGCACGATCTTGTTGGCCAGACCCAGCTTCAGCATGATCTCGATGTTATTCTGATAAGCGACCACCACGCGCTCCGGTTCCTTGGTGAAGGTGTAGGAAACCTTCTCGTGGGCGTAGTTGTAGGTTTCGATGGTCACCGGCTCGTACGCCTCCGCGGACTGGGCGAGGGCCGGTAGCGTGGTGAGCGTCATGATAAGAGCCAGCAGGATACCAAGCGTTCTCTTCAAGGTTCTCATGTTTTTCTCCTCCTGTGTTTTATACAATTCATTCAGGGATGATGCGGGTGTTTCTCTATTCTCTCGCCTCCTTTGGCGCTCTTTCAAGCGCGTAGAAGCCGCCGGGCGAACGGATGATCCCGACATGAAACGCGCGCTCTATCTCGCCGGATTCATGGATGCCGCGCGGGGAATCGGCAATCATGAGGTGCCCGCCGGACAAGAGCAGAAGTCGGTCACAGCAGGCGAGCGCCAGCGGCAGTTCGTGCATCGCCACGACGACCGCCTTGCCCGCCGTTCGAAGAAGCGCAAGCAGATCCATCAATTCGAACTGATGCCCTACATCCAGAAACGCGGTCGGCTCATCGAGAAGGAGCAGCCTTGCGTCTTGCGACAAGAGCATCGCGAGATACGCCCGCTGCCGCTCACCGCCGGACAGGGTGTTGACCGGACGGCGGTCGAACTGGGCGACGCCCGTCGTTTCCATCGCCTGATCGACCTTTTCCCAGTCGGTTTTGCCAAGCGCGCGCCCAAAACCCAGGTGCGGATACCGCCCATGCGCGACAAGTTGCCGGACCGTGATCCCGGGCGCGCCGCGAAGCTGCGGCATGTAGGCGACGCGTCTTGCGATTTCTTTCGGATCGGGCCGCTCAATCCTCTTATCGTCAAGGTACAGACAGCCGCCCGAAATCGGCAGTTGACAGGCTGCAGCTTTGATCAGGGTGCTCTTTCCGGATCCGTTGGGGCCGATCAGGCCAACCAGCTCGCCACATTGAAACGAGACGCTCACGTCAAAAAGACAGTCCCGGCCGTCATAGCCGGCGCTCACGCGCTCAAGCCTCATCATGGCGGTTGCTCCTTTTCCGTCTGAACAGCAGAAACAGGAAAAACGGCGCGCCAATAAATGACAGCACTACGCCCACCGGCAGTTCATACGGCGAGAAGACCGTGCGGGCCGCGAGGTCGCATACGACGCACAGGAGCGCGCCCAGCGCCATGCTGACGGGCATCAGATACCCTTCTTCCCCTTTTGTGAGCGCCCTTGCCGCATGGGGGGTGATGAGCCCGACGAAACCGATCAGCCCGGAAAAGCTGACCGCGCCACCGGCGAGCAGCGCCGCCGCCGTCAAGAGGACAAGGCGGCAGCGCCCCACGCGCACACCCAGCCCCCGCGCCACCTCGTCCCCAAGAGAAAGGATGGAAAGTTCCCGGCGAAACAGCACCGCCGCCAGCATTCCGATGGCGCATAGCGGCAGCGCGAAGGCCAGCTGATCCATCGTCGTCTGCCCAAAGCCCCCGATGGAGAAGGCGGACCGACTGCCCGCCGCGTCCGGAATGAGCGTTACGACGCCATCCATGCACGCGGCGAGCAGGCTGGAGATGGCTACGCCCGCCAGCACGACCGACGACTTCGACGCCCCGGTGAGCCTGGCCAGGAAATACACTGTAAGCGCTGTCATGAGCGCGCCGGAGAAGGCCGCGAAGGGTACGACGCGCAGACGATCAGGGAAAAACACCATGACAACGAGCGCGACAAGCCCCGCGCCCGCGTTGACGCCGATAACGCCGGGAGACGCCAGCGGGTTCATGAGTACCTCCTGCAGCAAAAGCCCTGCCAGCGACAGTGAAGCGCCCGCCAGAAGCGCGGCCAGAAGGCGCGGCAGACGCACATAATATACGATCCGATGCGCCTTTTGCGTAACTTCCGCGCCCGTGAGCGCGCGCAGCGTCTCGCCCGCGGAAACACTGCTGGCGCCCAGCATAAGGCTCCCCGCACAGGCGAGTGCGAGCAGGACAAGCGTGACGTAAAGCACCGCCCGCGCGTTAAGACGCATACAGAAGCGCATACAGGGTTTGATAACTCTCCGCCCAGTGCGCGTTGGGCTTGTAGTGAAAGAGCTTTTTGTTCAGAAGGACGTACCTTCCCTCTTTTACCGCCGTGAGGGTGTTCCATGCGGGGTTGTCCGTGAGCAGGGAAGCGAGGGACGCCATCGCCTTGGCATCATCCGAGCCCATCGTTACCGTGAAGATGTAATCGGGATCGGCCTCGATGATCGCCTCCAGCGACAGGTTCTCCTGAAGCGTTCCTTCGCCGTCCGCGATGTTGATTAGCCCCATGTCGCGAAGCATCGCGCCCGCCAGGTTGTCCGAACCCTTAGCCTTGACGCCGGTCGAGTAGGCCCTGAGTATCAGCGCCGTTCGCGTGCCGAAGCGCGGGTCTGTCTTCGCGGAAGCGATCAGCGCCTCGATCGGCTCGGCCACTTCCGATACAAGCCTTGCGTACAGATCGTCCCGGCCCGTCAGATCGCACAGCGCGCGCATCATATCCATGTATTCCCTGTAAGTCGTCACCTCGAACCCTTGGCAGCGGATGCCCATTTTTTCTAGGGTTTCGATAAAGCGGACATGCTCGACAACATCCAGCGAGTAGATCACCAAGTCCGGCTCCAGGTCGAGAATCGCCTCCAGGTTCGGTGTCTTGACCGTTCCGATGATCTGAACGCCCTCGCCGAGGTTCATCGCCCGCTCGCTGACCGCGTCTTCCGTCGCGCCGACCAGCGTTCCGCCCGCCTCCACCCACGCCTCGGCATACGAACCAGAGAGAGACACGACGCGCGCAGGCGCTTTCGGCGTTTCCGAAGCGGCTGCGTGAAGTGGCAGGAGCAAACAGATCATCATCAGGCAAACCAGCTTTTTCATGGACCATCCTCCTCAAACCGGGCGACAAAAAATGTGCCCTCGAAAACGAGAGCACAACGATTGCGGGAAGGACAGAACTAGTCCAACGCCAATGTCACGCTCACCTTCCCATCGAAAATGAACATTTGGGATTGACAAGGCAGGTCTCCTGACTCGAAGTCATCCGCCCGGATCCCCTTCCCGCTTTCGCAGTGGATCATGATCCGATTGTCCTTCATACAGTAGCGAGGGCTGCGCCGATTTTCACGGCATTCCCTATTGAGGCGTAGCGGCTGGTTGCCGCATTGCCACCTTATCCCCGGTATTCAATTGATTATCAGTATAGGGTCACAACCGCGGTTTGTCAATGGTTCGCACAGGGCAGTTTACGCACCCAGCTTCCAGCCGATGCTCTTCACGCGCATATTCACAAAATCCCGGTACAGACCGCCCTCTTCCATCAGTTGATGGTGGTTGCCTTTCTGGACGATTTTCCCGCCGTCAACGACCAGGATCTGATCGGCGTGGCGCACGGTTTTCAGGCGGTGGGCGATCATGATGATGGTCTTGTTTCTTGTAAGCGCCTCGATGGCATCCAGCAGGTGTTTTTCGTTTTCTGGGTCCACGTTGGCGGTGGCTTCGTCCAGGATGATGACGGGCGCGTCCTTCAGCATCGCTCGCGCGATGGAGATGCGCTGCTTCTCGCCGCCGGAAATGGTCGCGCCGCCCTCGCCGATCACGGTGTCATAACCATCCGGCAGTGCCGTGATAAAATCGTGGCAGCAAGCCTTCCTGGCGGCCTCCTCTACCTGGGCGCGGGTTGCGCCGGGCGTACCAAACTTGATGTTGTTTTCAATGGTATCATTGAACAGATACACATTCTGGAACACCATCGAAAAGTTTTTCAGCAGACTGTCCAGCGAGTATTCGCGCACATCCCGGCCATCCAGCGTGATGGAACCCGCGTCCGCATCCCAGAAGCGGGCGATCAGGCTGGTCAGCGTGGTCTTGCCGCCGCCGGAGGGGCCCACGATGGCCGTGGTGGTCTTTTCAGGAATAGAGAAGCCAACGCCGTCGATGATCCTGCGTGTATCGTAGGAAAAGCTGACGTCCTTTCCCTGAATGTTCGCGCTTCCGGCCGCAATGTCCCGCCCCTTCTCGTCCATGACAGGGGTTTTAAAGATCTCCTGCACCTTGTCCACGGACTGATCCACCACCCGGAGGAGCGCCGAGTACATGCCCGCTGATTCCAGCTTTCCGTAGACGATAAAGGTCGCAATCACCATCAGGATGGCGTTCACCAGCGTCATGCTGCCATTCAGATAGAAGAGGACGGCGCACAGCATCATCAGAAGGCCGAATGCCTTGAACAGCAGCGACTGCGAGACCATGTAGGGGATGAATGTCTTTTCCATGCCGAAGCACACGTCGTTGGCTTCGTTGATTTCTTTTTCCACTTTCTGCCCCGCCCGCGCGGCGAGGTTGAAGCCCTTGACCACGCCAATCCCCTGTACATACTCCAGCACCGCGTCCACAAGGCGCATGTCCGACGCGGTTTTGCGCGGGGAGATGCCCTTGGACACCCGCTGCATCGCCGCGTTGATCAGGAAGAAACCCGCCATGCCCGCCGAGGCCACAAGCCCAATGCGCCAGTCGAAAAAGAACAGCGCCAGGCAGATCACCCCGGTCGTCATCACGCCCTGCAGGTACATCAGAATCACGCGGGTTGCCACGTCCTGCAGCGCTTCGCAGGTGTTGGTGGTGACGGAGGCGATGTGACCGAGGTTGTTCTGGTTGAAGTAGCCCATCGGCATGTACTTGAGCCGCTCGCCGATTTCCACGCGCTTATTAGCGCACATGGTGTAGCCCGCGACGGTCTGCTCCATCGTGCTCTTTGACTGGGTCAGCGCGCAGCCGACGACGCTGAGCGCCATGATGCCCAGGCTTGCAAGTGCCGTGCCCCCGGTCATGTTGCCCTCAATCAGTGCGGCGATGACCACCGCGATCGCGGGAATCCGGATGGCTTCAAATAGCGACTGAAAGAAGAAGTAGATCAGCGACCGGGAAAACCGACTTTTCTGATCGCCGCTGAAATTGAAGAATTTTCGGAATATGCTCAGCATTCAGGCCACCGCCCCTTCGTCTTTTGCTTCCATGTGGATCGTCCACATGCTTTTGTACAGCGGACAGTTTTCCAGGAGCTGCTTGTGGGTGCCCTGCGCCTCGATCGCGCCGTCCCGGACGACCACGATGTTGTCGGAGTTCATGACCGTGGAGAGCCGATGAGCGATGACGATCAGCGTCCGGCCCCGGACCAGCTTCCCGACAGCGGCCTGAATCACCGCCTCGTTTTCTGGGTCGGTATAGGCGGTGGCCTCATCCAGTATCACGATCGGCGCGTTTTTGAGCATGGCCCGGGCGATGGCGATGCGCTGGCGTTCGCCGCCGGACAGGTGCCCACCCGCGCCGCCGACGAGGGTCTCGTACCCGTTTTCCAGTTTCATAATGAACACATGGCAGCCGCTGGCTTTCGCAACAGCCTCCACCGCGGCGTCGGTCGCCGCGCGGTTTCCCATGCGGATGTTTTCGCGTACGGTGTCGTTGAACAGATAATTGTCCTGCGCGACATAGGCGATGAGCTGATTGATCTGCTCCAACGGGATTTTGCGTACGTCCACGCCGCCAATGGTAATCCGGCCGTCTCCGACTTCCCACAGGGACGCGATGAGCTTGGCGATGGTTGATTTGCCGCCGCCAGAGGGACCGACCAGCGCGGTCACGCCGCCTGTGCGGATTTTCAGGTTGACACCGTGCAGCACCTCCTGATCGCGGTAGCCGAAGCGCACGTTCGCAAGTTCGATGCCGTTTCCGTCAAGCCGGACGGGCGAAGACGGGCGGTGCATCTCCTCCTGCCCGAGCACCCCGCTGATTTCCGATACGATCGTGTGGATCTTGCCGATGTCGTCCGAATAGGACATGACGGTGATCAGCGGCGTCATGATGCCCAGCGACAGAATGATCGAAAGGATCAGGTCGGGCGCGGTCACAAGGCCTCGCATGTAAAACACGCAGCCCAGAGGCAGTACGCCCAGAAGCGACGCCGGGAACACCGACATCGCCATGGAAAAATAAACCTGCGTGCCGCGCATCCAGTCGATGGCCGAGGCCGCCGCGTCCCGCGCCGCGTCGGTGAACTTCCTGTAGGCGCCGGCCGACTGATTGAACGCTTTGATAACTTCGATGCCGCCGATGTACTCCACGGCGGTATTGCTCAGGTGTTTGTTGGCGTTGACGTACCGCCGGAACTTGACCTCGTAATCCTTCATCATGCCCATGTAGCAGATCAGGCCCAGCGGCACCGTGATCAGCGACGTCAGCGCCATGCGCCAGTTGACCGTGAAGAGGTATGCGATGATGAGGACGGGGCCCAGAAGGTTGGCGGTGACCTCCGGTACGATGTGGGCCAGCGTGGTCTCGATGCTGTCCACCCGCTCGACGATGATGTTCTTCATCGTGCCGCTGGGCGTATCCAGAAGGTAGCCCATCGGCAGCCGGGCGAGTTTCTGGCAGATTCGCCTGCGCACCTCCGCGATCACCTGAAAGGTGGCCGCATGGGAGAGCGTGGTGGACGCGCCGTGCAGCACCGTCCGCATGAGCCATAGAAGGAGCGATATGCCGATCCAGCCCAGGTAGTACGCAAGCGCTTTTTCGCCGCCCATTAGCCCCACCACGATTTTGGACAGCGCGTAGTATGGCGCGATGGCGCATATGACGCCCAGCATGGCCAGAAGAACCGAGGCGACGTAACCTCCCTTGTGGGGCGACGCCCATTCCAACAGCGAACCCAAGGTGTTCTTTTCCGCTTTTTTCGCCATTTTCATCCCTCCATAAGTTAGTTAATGCTAACCATCGGGCAAAAGAAAAGGCCGGGCTGTATCACAGCCCCAGCAGCCTTTCCCAGCCTGCCGTGTAGAATGAGCGCAGCTGCTCCGCGTAGCGCAGCGCGTTGTCCAAAGGCATGTCATGTTCGAAGATCTCTACGATGCCGCGGAAGACAGCCGTCGACAGAATGTGCACTAGCGAAGGATCGATGTCGCGCACCGGATGTCCGCTTTGGTTTAATTGGCCGATGAAGCGGTGCGTCGCTTCCACTTCCGTTTCGATCAATTGGTCCAGATACTGGGCGTAGGCGGTGCCTTCGCTGCGGCAGAAGATCAGCTTGAAGGCATCAAAGCGGTCGCAGGCGTAGCGGATCATCTCGGCGAAGCTGCCGCCTGCTACGGAAGACATGGCGACGATCTGCTCGTCCGGCGGAAGTTCGGCAAACATTCGTTGAGAGCGCTTGAAAAGATCCATCAGGCCCTCCGCCGCCTCCCGGACCAGCGCGTCAAACAGCGCCTCCTTGGTCGGGAAGTGACGGTAGAACGCGCCCAGCGTGAACCCTGCCTCCTTGACGACCCCGCGCAGCGACACGCGCATAAAACCTTTTTCCAGAAATTCCCGCTGCCCGATTTCCAGAAACAGCCGTACCGTTTCGTCCGCCGGCATTTGCGCCTCCGCATCAAAAAAGATATCACTGATAGCTATCGGTGATATCTTATGCTTCGCGGGCGAAAATGTCAATCCCGGAGCTGCGTTTCTTCTTGTTTTAACAGATGAAACAATTTGCGTACTCGTTTTCATATTGAATCTCGCGGTCGCGAAGAGACTGGTTTCCCGTTGGAAATCAACCGTTGCAGGGACGAAAAACCCGGTTGAATCACATCTGTAATCGTCGGAGCGCTAGGCGCCGATGCTCCAGCCCTCGGCCATCTCCCGGATTGAAACGAACCGACGGTACAATCCGCCTTCCCGCATCAGCGCTTCATGGGTGCCGCGCTGGGCGATCTTCCCGTCCTCCATCACCAGAATCTGATCGGCGGATTGGATGGTGGCCAGCCGATGGGCGATGATCAGCATGGTCTTGCCCTGGGCAAGGGCGGTGATGGCCTCCTGGATCAGGTGCTCGTTCTCCGGGTCGATGCTGGCGGTAGCCTCGTCCAGAATGATGACCGATGCGTTTTTGAGAATCGCCCGCGCGATGGAGACGCGCTGCTTCTCGCCGCCGGAAAGGGAGGAACCGCCCTCGCCGATCATCGTGTCATACCCGCCGGGCAGCGCCTGGATGAAGTCGTGACAGCGCGCTTTTTTCGCAGCCTCCATAACTTCCTCAAGCGTGGCTTCCGGCTTTCCGAAGCGAATGTTGTTCAGGATTGTGTCGTGGAAGAGGTACACCTGCTGGAAGACCATGCTGATGCTTGGAAGCAGGCTGTTCAGTGTCAGCGCGGCGATGTCCTTGCCGCCAAGGGTGATCTTGCCCGCGTCCACATCATAGAAGCGCGCGAGGAGGTTGACCAGAGTGGTCTTGCCGCTGCCGGACGGGCCGACGATGGCCGTGGCGGTTCCGGCGGGCACGGTGAAGGAAACATCCTTGATCACCGGACGGC
The DNA here is from genome assembly GCA_937934775.1 of uncultured Clostridia bacterium. Classification (GTDB taxonomy): domain Bacteria; phylum Bacillota; class Clostridia; order Christensenellales; family Aristaeellaceae; genus JAEZHK01. The sequence continues at coordinate 7,911 of CALGYL010000356.1, read as the reverse complement.
TGTCGTAACCGAACTGAACGTGGTCGAAGCGGATTTCGCCGCCCGTAACACGCCCGTCCACGCCGCTTACGTCGATGGATTGCGCCTGCTCGATGGCCTCCACCTGATCCATCGTGGCATCGATCATGCTCAGGACATGCGTTGAATTGTTGATGGCCTCGACCTGTGCGAACATGACGAAGGAGAATACCAGAATCATCAGCATCGTCGGAAGGGCCATCATACCCTGAACGGCAGCCAGTGCCGCGTACAGCACGATACCGGCGGCGGCCAGTCGCAGCGCGAGAAGGTGCAGGCAGTTGATGGTTACGTATTTCTTCTCAATGTCGATGTTGACGCGGCGGCTCTCCGCGAAGGCACGCTTAATCGCCTCCGCGGCCGCGCCCTGCATCCGAAAGGATTTGACCAGCGGGATGGCGCGCACGTATTCGAGCACCGCGCCGATCATCTTCTCCTGAGAAGCCATGTGAACCGGCGCAACCTTTCGGCTCCTGCGCCCCATGTTGGACAGCGCCCAGGCGGACAGGAGGACGCCCGCGAGCGCGATCAGGGCGACAGGCAGACTGAAAAACGCGATGCCGACGATGAAGACCGCGACCATGATGTAGCCGCCCACGAGGGTATCAATCATGCGCATCGAGTACATTTCAAGGTAACTGAGGTCGGCGGTGATCGCGGCGGTCAGCGCGCCCACGTTGTGCTTCTGAAAGAAGCCCAGCGGCACCCTTTTGATGACGTCGCCGATCGACAGCCGCACCTCTGCCGTCCGCTCGTAGGCGATGGAGTCCTGATTAACGGCGCGAAGATACGAAAAGAGGAAGCGGCCCAGCACCGAGACCGCCATCAAACCGGCGGCGTACCAAATCCAGCGCCCGTCGAGGGGCTGGACGCCGCGGCTGTCCAGAAGCACCATGTTCAGAATCTGCGCCAACGCCATGATCGGCAGGCCTACGAACATCGAATGGAAGAATGAGTAGACGAAGCCCTTGTACAGGCGGTGTTTTCTCGGTCCGCACCAGCGGATAACCCGCGCGATGGTTTTACCCATTTGCCTCTCCTCCTTTGGCGGCCCACTGCTTCGCACCGATATGGGCCTTCCACATTTCGTCGTACAGATCGCAAGCTTTTAAAAGCGATTCGTGCTTTCCGCTGGCGACGATTTTTCCCTCCCGCAGCACCACGATCTGGTCGGCGTTTTTGATGGTGGACAGCCGGTGGGCGATGACCACCAGCGTCTTACCCCTGGCGAGCGCGGCGATGGATCTTTGAATTTTGTCCTCGTTTTCCGGGTCCGCGAAGGCGGTCGCCTCGTCCAGGATCACGACGGGGGCATCCTTCAGGATTGCCCGCGCGATGGCGACGCGCTGCTTTTCACCGCCGGAAAGGCGCGTGCCCGCGACGCCCGCCTGGGTCTGGTAGCCATCGGGAAGCTGATGGATGAATTCGTCGCAGCAGGCGGCTTTGGCGGCCTCAAACACCTGCTGATCCGACGCCTTTGGATTGCCCAGTCGGATGTTCTCCATCAGGGAGCAATCAAATAAGAAATTGTCCTGCGTCACAAAACTGACGATGGTCGCGAGGTGGTCTGGGGCCATGTCGCGGATATCCACCCCTCCGATCAGGATCGATCCGTCGGCGACATCCCAGAACCGCGCGATCAGTCGGGCGAGGGTGGTCTTTCCGCTTCCGGACGGCCCGACGATGGCGGTGAACCGGCCCTGCGGAATGCGAAGGCTCACGTCCCGGATCGCGTTCTGACCGGCTGGATCGTAGGCGAAGCTGACGTGGTTCAGCCGGATATCATGATCCATGAGCATCGGCTTTGCGCCGTGGTCGGGGAGTTCCTCCATGTTCAGGTAGCCTCCGGCGTCCCGCATGGCGTATTCGATGGCCTTCATGTCGTTGACAAACACGGCGAAGGTAGTCAGCGGCGCGATGATGCCCATCGGCAGCATCAGGCACATCGTAAGATCCGCCGCCGTCAGGCTTCCGTTCATGTATAGCACGAGGCCGATGGGAAGCGTGCCAAGGAGCGTCGAAGGGAGGATCGCGCCGCCCAGATTCATCAGCTTCCAGGTGCTTTGAAACCAGTCCAGCGTGTAGTCCCGAAAGCTGGTGACCGCGGACTGGAATTTTTCGTAGGCCGCTCCGGCGCGGCCGAAAGCCTTGATGACCTCGATGCCCTCCACATACTCCACCATCACGCTGTTGACGTGGTTGGAGGCGCGCATGAACGCGTCGTACCGCGGCACGTAGTCTCGCATCATCACCGCGTAGACCACCGCTGCCAGCGGGATGGAGACCATCGCCGCCAGTGCCATCCGCCAGTCGATCATGAACAGATAAACCACCACAGCCACGACCAGAAGGATGTTGGAGATACCCTCCGGAATCACGTGGGCCAGCGGCAGTTCAATGGTCTCCACCCGGTCCACGACAGCGTTTTTGATGCGACCGGCGGTGTCGCTCAGCACACTGCCAAGCGGCGCCTTCATGAGTTTCGCGGCGATCCTATGGCGAATCTGCTCAAGAATCGTATAAGCGCAGATGTGGGAGAGCGTCGTGGATATACCGTAGAAGACCACCTTCAGAAGATATCCGGTCGCGCTGACAGCACCATAGAACAGAACCCCTTCAAGGGTTGGTGAACCGGAGAAAAATAGCTGGATGATTTTGTACGCCCCCCAGTAGGGCACCATGCCGCCCGCGACGCTTAAAATTGCGCAGAGTACGGACAGCGTCAGCTTACCTTTGCATCGCCCGGCGAAGGCGGCGACCGACCAGAGCGGATTATGTTGTTTCATGCGAATCTCCTTTGCGCCATTTGGACAATGGATCAGACAGGAAACATGATACCGCTTCGCTAAGGTTCCGGCCACTCCAAACCGAGGCTGACAATCCGTTCGGACGGCGAATTATTGATAAGCCGGGGAGTGCGTCCCAATAAAAACGGAGAGGCGCGCCAACGCCTCTCCGCAATGCTTGTACCGATGCTATAACGCCGCAAACCGCTGACCAAACGCTCGGCATTCACCAAGCGTGGCTTCGTCAGGGGCTTCGTTGACCATCAAGCCCTGTTCGAACAGGTTTGCGCCGTTCGCCTGCAAACGCTTCTCCCATTCCCGCATCCATTCGCCGTCGCCCCAGCCGTAGGAGCCGAACAGCGCGACGGTTTTCCCGGAAAGCTGCCCCTCCAGCTCGATGAAGAAGGGCTCGAACTCGCCCTCCTCCAGAACCTCCGCGCCCATCGCGGGGCAGCCGAGCATGAGTTTGTCGAACCCCGCCGCCGCATTTGCCGTTATGTCAGAAACAACGGTCGCTTTGACTTTTGCGCCCTCCGCGATCGCCTCGGCCATCCTTTGCGTATTGCCGGTTCCGCTCCAATAGATCACGCCAATCATGTTCCTCATCCGCCTTTCTACGCCGAGCGCAGGATATCGCTTAGAGTCATTCCGCGCTCAATCAAGCGGTTCATCCGCTCGCGGCACTTACTATATGTGCAAAACAGGCATCTCGCCCGATCCGCATCGTGGTAGACCTTCCAACAACCGGTCAGTATGCAGTTCGCGCCGCCGTGGTCAATGAAACCGGCCACGTCCTGGGCCGGATAGCCGATAAACAGGCCGATCTCGTGCGGGAAGCCGCCTGTAGCCATCAGCCTGTTCTGAAGACTCGAAAACACATCCGGGCCATAGCCGTACCGCGCGAGGATCTCCCTCGCCTGATGATCCCTCAAATCCTTCTTCAGCAGCTCCGGCCTGTAAACATACATAAGCGCAGCGGCGGGGGTTCCAAAGACACGCACGGACACGCCTTGCGCCAGCAATACTGACCTCAGCGCTTGGAGCGCGTGCCTGTGGTCTTGGTAGTGCGCCCAGGATACCCGTACGAGGCTTCCCGTCTTCTCACCCAGGATTGTCGCCGCGCAGTGCCGCGCCACCAGCTTCTCGAGTGCGTTCAATGGCATCCTCCGACGTTAGTTATCGCTAACCGCTGTATACAATCGGCTTTCCGCCGTTGTTTGTGTACGCCCGGGCGGACGAGACCCGGGCGGCAGGATGCGAGGTTGAGGACCCGCACCCCGATCAAAGGGAGCGTCCGGCTGCTTTCCGGACAAACCGGGCTATTTGGCGCGCCGTTCCCACCACCGCGCCAGACGCCGGTTCAAGGAAGTTGAAGAAGATCCACGCTTTGCGCCGTGTGAGTTAGTAAGAACTAACTGCAATGACATTGTATCACGCTGCGGCGGGGATGTCAATAGGGGTGGCGCGTTAATCTGGCATTAATTGCGGCGTCCCATTTTTTGTAAAATCTACGAAAAGTCATTGACATTGAAGACTGGATGGTTATGATTGTTATTGCAAATGCAAATCATTTGCAAATAAGCATTGGAGGGATACCCATGCATTCACTGGTTTTGAAGCGCTTCGCGCTGCTTCTGGCACTGGCATTGTGCCTGACGGGGCTTACTGTCCCGGCGCTGGCGGAATCGGACAAGATGGTCGTCGCGGTGACGATTCTGCCGCAGAAGGCGCTTGCGGAAGCGGTCGCGGGGGATCTGGCGGAGGTCATCGCCATGGTGCCCGCGGGCACAAGCCCCGGAAACTATGAACCCACCCCGATGGAGATGGAGGCGTTCAGCAAGGCGAAGGCCTACTTCACGATCGGCGTGCCGACCGAAAAGGCGAATATTCTGCCCAGCGCGAAGGATATGGCCATCGTGGACTGCGCGGCGATCGTGGCCGAGCAGTATCCCGACCGCCAGTTTTCCTCCGGCAGCCGCGACCCGCACATCTGGCTGTCGCCCAAGCGCGCGATTGTGATGGTGAGCGCGATGGCGGCCAAGCTGGGCGAACTGGATCCGGACAACGCCGCGACGTATACGGCGAACGCCGAAGTGTATGTTGCGCAGTTGACCGAGCTGGATCAGTACATGGCGAGCGCGTTCGACGGCATGCGCAAGAAGGAATTTTTCGCCTACCACCCCGCCTACGGGTACATCGCCGACGACTACGGTCTGACCATGTATTCGCTGGAAGAAGACGGCAAGGAGGCCACCCCGCAGAAGCTGGCGGAGATGATTGACCTCGCGAAGGCCGAGGGCATTAAAACCATCTTCTCGCAGGCCGAGATTGACAGCAAACAGCCCGATGCGTTTGCGGAAGAAATCGGCGGGGAGAAGGTCATGCTGGCGCCTCTGTCCGAGGACTACATCCCCAACCTGAAGAGCATGGCGGACGCGATCGCCGGCTCGATGGCATGACGCAAGCCCGCGAAAGCGAGGCATTTGCCGTTCACGTCGAAAACCTCTCGGTTCATTACGGACAGACGCCCGGCATCAAGGGCGTCTGTCTGGATGTGCGAGCGGGGGAATACCTGGGCATCATCGGGCCCAACGGCGGCGGCAAATCCACGCTCTTGAAATCCATCCTGGGATTGGTGCCGGCAACCACCGGCACGGTGCGCATTTTTGGGATGTCCGTTTCCGAGGGTCGGAAGGTTGTCGGGTATGTACCGCAACTGGCGCTTCTGGACAAGCAGTTCCCCATAACGCTGGAGGAAGTCGTGCTGACGGGCGCCATCCGCAAGGGGATTGCCCCGTTTTTTAAGTATTCCGATTCGGACAGGGAGGTCGCCCGGTCGCTGATGCTTAAGGTGGGCATCGAAAAGCTGGCAAGGCGGCAGGTTTCCAACCTGTCGGGCGGCGAGTTTCAGAAGATGCTGATCGCCCGGGCGCTCGCGACCCGGCCAAAGCTCCTGATGCTGGACGAACCGACCGCCAGCGTGGACGCGGTATCGCGCGAACAGATCTATGCGCTGCTAGCGCTTCTCAATAAAGAGATGACGATCATTCTGGTGACGCACGACATGCTGGCCATTTCGTCGCAGGTAAGTTCCCTTGCCTGCCTGAGCGGCAGTCTGATTTATCACGGCGAGCCGGAGCTGAGCGCGCCGGTCGTCAACCAATTGTACGGCTGCCCGGTCGATCTGATCGCGCACGGGGTGCCGCACCGCGTGCTGCGGGAACACGAAAGGGCGTAAGAGCAGATGATTCAGGCGATCCTCGAATATCAGTTTATGCGCAACGCAGTCCTGGCGGGGCTGATGGCCAGCGTGGTCTGCGGAATCATGGGCGTCATCATCATTGAAAAGAAGCTTGTGATGATGAGCGGCGGCATCGCGCACACTTCCTACGGCGGCGTTGGGCTTGGGTATCTTCTGGGGTTTGAGCCGATCATCGGCGCATTTGTGTTTTCTGTGCTGGCAGCCCTGGGCGTGGGCGCGATCAAGCGTCGGGGTGTGGCGCGTTCGGACGTGGTCATCAGCCTCTTCTGGTCGCTTGGCATGGCGCTGGGCATCCTTTTCATCGCGCTGATGGAGGGCTATCCGCCGGACCTGAGTTCCTACCTGTTCGGCAGCATTCTGTCGGTTACCCGGCTGGATCTGGTATTCATTGTGGCTTTGACAGCCGTGGTGCTGGCGGCGGCGCTTGCGCTGTTCGCCGATTGGAAGGCCTACCTGTTCGACGACGAGTTCGCGGGGATCCTTGGCGTAAACGTGGCGTTTTTGGAATATCTTCTGATGGTGCTCATCGCCTTGACGGTGGTGGTGCTGATCCGTGTAGTCGGGATCATCCTGGTGCTGGCGCTTCTGACCGCGCCCGCGGCGACGGCGGCGCTCTTTACGGTGCGGCTCAGAAGCCGCATGATCGTGGCGACCCTGCTTGGCGCGTTATACGCCATGGCGGGCCTTTGGCTTTCCTATGAAATGAACATCGCGTCCGGCGCCGCGATTGTTTTATTCAGTGTATTGTGCTACCTTATAGCATATGCGGTGAGCGCGCTCACCGCGCGGCGCAGGCGCAGGAAAGCGACGTGAATCAAAAGATGAAAAGGCAAGTGAAGACGCCATGGGCCTCAACGATTGCAATGGAGAGCTTCTGAAGAAGCATGGGCTGAAAAACACCCGGCAGCGTTCCGCGATCCTGGACATTCTGGATGGGGAACAGGTTCCGCTGTCCGCTGAAGATGTGTATATCGAACTGAAGAAGCAGGACATCGCTGCCAACCTGTCCACGGTATATCGGACGCTGGACGTGATGCTCGCCAAAGGGCTGATCCGGGAAGCGGGCGTTGCCGGGGATAACCGCGCCATGTATGAACTGAACCGAACCGAGCACAGGCACTACCTGGTGTGCATGGGCTGCAAGAAGATTACACCGCTTGACAAGTGCCCCATCAAGGACTACGAAAACGAAATCGCGCGAGAGACGCATTATACCATCGCCGGGCACCGGCTGGACATTTTTGGATTCTGTCCACAGTGCCAGGCGGGAAGATTGAGGAGGTAAGACGTGAACACCCAGTCCGAAAGGGCAAACCGGAACCAGATATCTCCCAGGAAGACTGAATGGCTGGTGGGTGCATACATCCTTTTTGTATTCTCGGCCTTGATCTTCACGCTGTGGATCAAGGGGATTCTAAACTTAACAGCCATTCGCACATTCAGCACGTTGTTTGTCAGCATCCTGATTCAAGCGTTCCCCTTCATGCTCATCGGCGTGCTGGTCTCGTCTGCAATGCACTTCTTCGTGCCGGACAGCCTCATCGTCAAGGTTTTCCCGACCAGGCATGGCCTCGGTTTTCTGACTGCGCTTTTTGCGGGCCTCTTCTTTCCGGTCTGCGAATGCGCCATCGTGCCGGTGATGACACGATTGGTTAAAAAGGGTGTCGCGCTGCCCATCGCCATTTCTTTCATGCTGGCGGCGCCGATCATCAACCCCATTGTGATCGTGTCCACCCTGTACGCATTTCCCGGCCAATCGAGCGTCATGCTGCTGCGCGTGAGCCTGGGCCTTCTGATCGCGCTGATGGTTGGCCTTGCGCTGTTCGCGCTGGGGATTGGTAAAAA
>CALGYL010000355.1 GCA_937934775.1 uncultured Clostridia bacterium | reverse complement strand
GACCACCGAGATCTACACTCTTTCCCTACACGACGCTCTTCCGATCTCCTCCAAGGTGTTTCAGGAGATCGGCGCGAACGCGGCGCGAGGGTTTCAGATGGGTGTCGACCGGGGCGTGCCCGGCGCGCAGGAGTCCATGCGGCAGTTGGTGAAGATGGGCGCGTTTACGCCCACCGCGCCTGCGGTTGACACGGCGGCGGGCGCCGGGGTGGTCAACAACCACTATGCCGCGCCCATCAGTGTGACGTTCCCCGGCGCGGTGGTGCGGTCCGACAGCGACCTGATGGAGTTGGAACGCAGGACGCAGCGCCTGACGCGGGACTTGCAATATGGACTGGGGGCGAGAGTGTGAGCGACATGCGGTTCACCTGGCGGGGGATCTCCTCCGATGCCTATGGCGTGGTGGTGACCAAGCTGCCGTCCGCGATCATCGCGGGCAGGCGGGACGAGGCCATCGCGGTACCCGGCCGTTCCGGCGCGCTGCACCGGCAGGACGGCGCGTGGGATGAGGTTCTGATGACCATCGAATGCTATCTTCCCTACGAGCAGGGCGGTAGCGTCGCCTCGCTGGGTGAAATCGCCGCCTGGCTGCAGGGGATCGATTGGCTGACCGTTTCAAACCGCCCCGGCCTGCGCTTCCGCGCGCGGCGCACCGATCCGGTGACGCTGGCCCCGCTGATGGAGGGCTTTGCCGACCGCGTCTTTTCCGTCGCCTTCTGGGCGGATCCCTTCGCCTACGAGGCTGTGCCCGCGGTGCTTGAAGAAACCGCGCCTTTCAGCCTGACCAACCCAGGCACCGTGTTTTCGGAACCGCTGATCGAGCTTGCGGCCACCGGCGATGTCTCCCTCGCCATCGGCGACAAGACGCTGGACATTGCGGACGCGCCCGGACAGGTGATGATTGATGTGCCCGGCGGGCTTGTCTACAGCGGCATGGTCAACCTGACGGGCAGCGCCTCCACCGGCGACTGGCCGCTGACCATCCCGACCGGAACCAGCGCCGTCAGCTGGACCGGGGACGTGACCCGGGTGACCATCCAGCCCAACTGGAGGTGGCTGTAGTGGCGGTGTACGTCTATGCGCCGGATTCGGAGAGCTTCGGTTCCATGGGGCTTTGCGGGCCGCTGACGCCCAGCCGGTGCGAGTTCACCGAGCGCCGCAATGGCCTGAGCCAGCTGGTGCTCGATCACCCGGTTGACGATTCCGGCCGATGGGCGCAGCTCAAGCCCGGCTGCGTCCTTAAGGCGGAGGTGCCGGTCAGGACCACGCCGGAGATCGACGGCGGCATGCTGGTGACCACTGTGGAGAAGTGGCGCGTCCGGACCACCGCCACAGGCGGGCAGCGGAAGCTGTATACAAAGCCCACCGGCGGGCGCGTTCTCAAGGTACTGCCCGCTTGGGCGGACAGGGCCGGGACGCAGCGCTTCGAGATCACCGTGGTGCGCAAGGGGTCCAGCCGGTACAAGGCCAAGACGCGGTATGGCACCGGCTGGGTGGCCATTTCCGCCATCGAATACCTGGCCACCAGCATCATCGAAGACGACCCTGCCGCCATCGAGGCGGCCGAGCCCGCTTGGACCGAAAAGCCGCAGCTGTTCCGCATCCGGGAAGCGGTCGTGACAAGCAAGGGCGTGACTGTGACCGCCAGCCACATTTTCTACGACCTCGCCGGAAACATCACCAGCTGGAGCGGCTATGACGATGCCGCCGGGGTCAACAACCCCACCTGCATCCAAGCGCTGGCGGGGATTTTGGAAGGGTGCGCGGCGGCGCACGAATTTGAGGGCCGTACGAATCTTCTGGACCGGCGGGTGGACGTTGCCTGGACGCGGACGGCCGCGGTCGAGGCGCTGCTGGCGCCGGATACCGGACTGGTCGATCGCTGGGGCGTGGAGCTGGTGCGGGACAACTACGAATTCTGCCTGCTCCGGGAGGCCGGTCGAAACCGCGGCGTACGGATCGAGTACGGGAAAAATCTGCTGGGCGTCGAGTGCGCCACCGATGTGACGAACGTGATCGCCCGGATCATGCCGGTTGGCAAGACCCACAAGGGCAAACCGCTTTTGCTCGCCGCCGGGACCTACGGCATCAATGGCGTCGATGTGACCATTGGCGCGGGCGAAACCTGGGTGACAAGCCCGCAGGCGGGCGATTATTCCGCGCCGATGATGGCCGTTCTTGAGACGGAGATCAAAGCCAAAAGCGGCGATGCCGGCGACGTGCTGATGGCGCGCAGGAAGATGATTGAGGCGGCGCTGAACAAGTTTGACGAGGAGCAGTGTGACCAGCCTTCGGTCAACCTGAAGGTGGAATTTCTGAAGCTGGCCGACACGGTCGAATACGAGCAGTACAAGCGTCTGGACGACGTGTACCTGTGCGACCGCGTGCGGGTTCGGCATCTGGGCATCGGTGTGGACGTACTGACCGAGGTCATCGAGGCGGTGTGGGACTGCCTCGTCGGCCGATTTAAATCCATTGAGCTGGGCCGCGTCCAGCTGGACAGGACGCGCGTCACAGTGCCGGTGTGGCAGCTGCCCACAGGCATCCCCGGAAGTCTCATGGCCTCGGGCAGCGTGGATGCCGGCGCGCTGGCGGACGGCGCGGTGACCGGAGATCAGCTGGCGGACGGCGCGGTGGAAACCGCGAAGCTGGCCGATCAGGCAGTGGCGGCGGGAAAGATCGCAAACAACGCGGTGGAAACCGCGAAGCTGGCCGACCAGGCGGTGGCGGCGGGAAAGATCGCGGACAGCGCGGTGCAGACAACAAAGCTGGCCGATGGGGCCGTGACCGACGCCAAGGTGGGCAGCCTTTCGGCGGACAAGATTACCTCCGGCACCATCGACGCGTCGCTGATCAATGTGACCAATCTCCACGCCGACAGCATTACCGTGGGCAAGATCAACGGCCAGCAGATTGCGCCCGGCGCGATCAACGCAAGCCTTCTCGCCCCCGGCGCGGTGACCGGCGCGGCCATCGATCTGGGCGCGATCACCGCGGGCAAGCTCAATACCACGCTGCACATGATTTATTAAGGGGGAACTGAGCATGGCCTTTACGGTATTGAGCAATGCGCCCTCGGCGGGGTACATCGCCTGGACCGACCTTCACATCCAGTTTGCCGGGACCAGTTACGCCATTCAGGACGGGAATACCAACAGGGTTTACGCTTACTGGACGCTCTTGAGCCCGTATAGCCTGGCGGTGTCCGACAGCTTTCCGACCCTGACCGCCAACGACTGCCTGGTGTTCCTGAACAAATCCGGCGTCGCGACGGTGGTGCCCAATGCGACGGTGCTGTCCGGTGACCTGATCGTGCCCGGTACGATCCTGGCCAGCGCGCTGGCGGCGAACTCGGTCACGGCGGACAAGATCCTGGCCGGAGCCGTGGGCGCGACCGCCATCGCGGCAAACGCCGTCGGCGCAGGCGCGATTGCTGCGGGCGCGGTGACCGCGGAAAAAATCGACGTCGCCGACCTGTTCGCAAACAGCGCGTTTCTGCAGAAGCTGCAGGTTGGCTCCGTATTCAGTAATTCCATTCCGCCGTCCAATCCCGCGGTCGGGCAGCTCTGGCGCAACACCGGCGTGACGCCCAACGAGCTGCTGGCCTGGACCGGAAAGGGGACAAGCAGCGCACGGCGATATATTGCGTCCGTTTCCGGCGCGATCGCGACGATTGAAGACCTGTCCGATTCTGACGACCGGGCGCTTGCCGTGGCCGTGAAGACAACGGCAAATCAGGCGGGCAGCGGAACGCCGTCGCCCACGAACATCCGGGCGATCAACCCCGCCATCACCGCGGGTGGGAATGCGAATGTCAAATGGTGCGGAAAGAATCTATTTGATACCAATGGGTGGTATGACTGGCTGAGCACATTTGACATTACACGCCATAATCGGCAAGTGGTGGACGGCATCCATTGCATCTGGTATGCGCCCGACTATACGTACAATAGGCAGTGGATGCTTGGGAAGTTCAAACCAAACACGCAGTACACAATGAAGTGCCGTGTGAAAGGCATCGTTGGAACGGATGTCAGCACGGGGTTCATGTTCACCTATACAGACGGAAGTATATCGTATGATTTCGTCCCCAACGCGAGCGAATGGAGCGATTACCTCTGTGTGTCGGAAGCTGGCAAGACCATCAGTCATTTGCGGATGGGTTATAATTATAACCAAGGCGCGTATTTCGATGAGAACAGCATCCTGCTGGTTGAGGGTGCGTATACGCTTGCGACAGCACCTGCATATGAGCCTTACGCCGGCAACGATTACGCCCTCTCGGTCCAGAATGCCATGTATGGCGTGTCTGGCGCGGAGGACGAGCGCGGGAGCGATGGGCATGAGACGCACAAAACGGCGATTGGAACATTGACGGGAAATGAAAACTGGTATGCATCTGCGGGTTGGTCAAACAATTGCTTCTATTCCGACAACGCGATTCCAGGGTCAGAATCCATAGCTGGGTATGACGCCGTTGCAAGCATGGTGTGTTCTCATTTCCCAACGGATACGCCCGCAAGGATTGCGCTTACGGCTGGCGTTTCGGGCGTTGGCGTAAGTTCTCAAACGATGTTTTTAGGTTTTGGAAGCGATACCGCGACGGTTCCCTTTCAAGATGTTGCAGCACTGAAAGTTTGGCTTGCAAATCAGAGTGCGGCGGGGACGCCAGTGCAGTTTGTTTACCGGCTGGGGGAGTCAACCATCGTCACAAACGCCGCAACGCCAATAACCGGCGCGGATGGCGCGAATACCATCCTGAGCGACGGCACGCCGCTCACCGTGACGTATACCGGCAGTGGCTGGGCGGCGGTGGGGGGCGTACAGCGGCTGGGCGTGGAATCGGTCTCAATCACGCCGGAGGAAGGCTTGCGCGTCGATACGGTGTTGCAAAGCGCGGACGGAGCGCATCAAGTTTCCACATTTTTTAATGCCCAGGGCTCCCGATATGGGTTGTTTCGGTCGTCCGACGGAGAAATGATTCTGGGCGGCATGGTTCTCCCGAGCGGTCAGTCCGCCGGCGTCGCCGGAGCGCTGGTCGAGCCGGGATCATCCGGCGAATCGCGCATCGAAATCAAAACATCGTCCGATGGGACGGGCGAGGCCCGGGTCGATACCGCTGCGCTGCGTCTGGTGCAGCCAGGATTTGCGGGCGCGACCGACTCGAACCCTTCGTCAACCGGGGAAAAGGTCCCCTTCTGGATCGAATCCACCCGGAACACCGTGCGCGGCGCGAACCTGGAATATGCGGACAATTTTAACGCTTCCGTAAAGGCGTTGGACGCCCTGCGGTTGACTGCGATCGGGGATGACGGCGGTGAGCTGGCTTGGCTGCTCATCCAGCGCGCCGCCGGGGCAAGCCTTGTCTACGCAGGCGGCGCTTATGACGCGGCGGACCCGGAGCGCACGCTGTCCAATTTCGCGCCCATGACACACCTGTCCATGCCCACCGGCGAGAGCATCGTCTTTAGCGCCACGGCCCGGCGCTACATGCTGGACTGGAGGACCATTGAGGACGAATACGGGAAATTTGCCACCTTCAAGGGCGGCAGCGGCTCCAGCCGGGACGTGGGGATTGTAATTCAGGTGTCCGGATACTACCGTTTTGTGTTCCACGCAGACTTTGAACTGGCGTCCAGTTCGTCCGGCGCGGTGCTGCACATCAATCGGATGCCTTCGGAATGGGCGCCGCCCACAACCCGCGACTATTGTACCGACGCCGATCTCACGCCGTCCGCCGGACCTGCACGCCTTGCCTACCGGCGTTCCGTAGCCGCGCCGCTGAACGCTGTCAGCACGACTTGCGAACTGGTGGCCGACCTGTGGTGTGTTAGCGGGGATAAGATACTGCCTGTTGCGGCGATGGCGTCCGCCAGTAAGACGCTGGTTTCCGCGGGCACCTTCTTCACCGCGCAGAAGATCGGATGAGGGCTTTTTCAAGGCGGTCAAGGACAGAAGAGGAGGGATCAAATGGAGACGGCTGCGGAGAAGCGCAAGCAGGCGGTGAAGATCGCCCGGTCGCGCGTCAGGCTCAACCGTTACACGCAGGGCTCCTTGCGCGCTTACGTGGGCGGTTACCCGGAGCCGGGGGAAAATGTCAAGGGCTTCAGCGACTGCAGCGCCTTTGTGCGCTGGGTGATCCGGCAGGCGGCGGGCATTGATATCGGCGGGAACACCAGCGCGCAGGTACAGAACCGGGGCAGGGGAGCGCTGATCGAAATGGCGTCGACCAGCCAGCTCAGCCCCACTGAGGCGCTGCTGGAACCGGGCGACTGCGTCTATTTCAAGGGATGTCCCGCCCACGCCCTTAGCGTCGGCCACGTGGAGATGTACCTGGGCGGCGGCAAGTGCATCGGTCATGGCGGCGGCATCGGGCCGACCGTCAAGGCGCTGAAAGCCTACAGTCGCAGCCGGGGCAAGGGTGCGCGCAAGTACCTGTGCGTCATTCGCTGGATTCCGGACGACGCGGGCGCGCTGGGCGGCAGGCTTTTGAAGCTGGGGGACGAGGGGACGGACGTCGAGGCGCTGCAGCGGCTTCTCGTCTCGCTGGGCTACGAGTTGGGCAACTGGGGGCCGGGCAAGGACGGTTGCGACGGCGAGTATGGGAGTGACACCAAGCGGGCGGTCCGGGCTTTTGAGGCGGCGCACGATCTCCCGGCGGACGGCGTTGCCGACTGTGCGGCAATTGAGGCAATCCGGCTGGCGGCGGGGCAGTCCCTTGGCAAGGTGCGGGTGACGGGAAAGCGGGTGAATGTGCGCAGCGGGCCGGGTTCTGTCCATGCCATCTTCGGAACGGCCAGGCAGGGCGACGTTCTGCCGCTCCGGGGCGCGGATACCGAGTCTTGGCGCGGTGTGACGTTTCAGGGTGCTGCGGCCTACATCAGCGCGAAGTATGTGGAGGCAGTTTAGCTGCGCGGGGGATTTTCCGGCGCGGGGAGGACCCGCGCCGTCCGCGGCGGCCGGGCCGACTCCACGCAAATGTTTGAAGGGGGAGGCATTTCAATGAAAAAGCGAATCCTAGCGTTGACGGTTTGCGCGCTCGCTGCTGCGGCGCCGGGGCTGGCCCAGGCGGCGGGCGCGGCGAGCGTCATCGATCTGACGGCGCTGATGCAGGCGGTTGTAAGCCTTGCGGTGTCCTTGATCACCGCGTTTCTGATCCCGTGGCTCCGGGCCAGGTACTCGTTTGAACAGCGGCAGCGCATCGCGGCGGCGTATAGGACGGTCGTATTTGCGGCGGAGCAGATGTTCGGCGCGGGGACGGGCGAGCGGAAGCTGCAATGGGCGGTCGAACAGCTAAAAGCAAAGGGGTTTTCCGTCGATCGCACGGCCATCGAGGCGGAGGTCAGGAAGATGCAGACGCTGAGCGGCGCGCTTCTGGAGGACAGCGAAGCAAGCTAGCGAGGAAATTCTCAAAGGACACTTGACAAATAGTCAGCACTGAGTATAATACTCAGTGCTGACTATTTGTTGGGAGGGATCGAGATGGTTCCACTATACATTCTGGGGTTGATCGGGCGGAACGGCCCGCAGCACGGCTACCAGATACGAAAAAGCATTGAGGAGCAGCTTCAGGACTTCACGCAGATCAAACCGCCCACCATTTATTACCATCTGGCGCGCATGGAGGCCGACGGGCTTTTGACAGCCCGGGGGGAAAGGCCGGGCGCGCGGCCGGAGAAGACGGTCTACGCGCTGACGGAGCGGGGGCAGGAAGCGTTTTCCGGCATGCTTATGGAGGCGCTGCGGTTTGACTACCGCCCGTCGTTTCCATTGGACGCGGCGTTTTTCTTTTCGGACTGCGTCGATCCCGCGGCGCTGCGCGAAGGGCTTGGGGAACATGCCCGCAACCTTCGCGGCGCGATTGAGGCGATTGAAGCGCATCAGCAGGAGAGCCTACGATCGGTTCCGCCGGAGCATGCGGCCTCCGCGGGCGCGATCTTCCGCCATCATCTGATGCATTATCGCGCGGAACTTGCCTGGGCGGAGGAGGCGCTGGACGCGCTCAGAACGGAGGAGTCGTTATGATCAGGCAGCGGGTGGTCGAAACCAATCAGGGCATTCAGGGGACAGACATGGTGGAAATCTTCGATCGGTTTGCCCGCAACATGCGGGACAAGGGGTATCATCCGGTGGAGGGTATCGTGCGGGAATGTATACATGGCGGGCGGGCGCTGGAGATTGGCCCCGGACCGGGTTATGTGGGGCTGGAATGGCTGAAGCGCTGTCCGAAAGCGATGCTGACGGGCCTTGAAATCAGCCCGGACATGATCCTTCTGGCCAGGCGCAACGCGGAGGGCTATGGTCTTTCGGCGCGGGCGGAATACGCGCTGGGCAGCGGCCTTCAAATGCCCTTTCCGGACGATAGCTTCGACGGGGTGTTCTCCAATGGATCGCTACACGAATGGGAAGACCCCGCTCGGGTGTTTGACGAGATCTTGCGGGTGCTCAAGCCCGGCGGGCGCTGCTTTGTGGTCGACATGCGGCGGGACGTGAACCCGCTTGTCAAGTGGATGATCTACGGGACGACCCAGCCCCGCGAGATCCGGCCGGGATTTCTTACCTCGCTGGCGGCGTCCTACACGGTTTCTGAACTTGAAGCCATTTCAAAGCGATCCCAGCTTCAGGGTGTGCGGGTGCGGCCGGAGTTCTTTGGCTTGACGCTGACGGGTGGGAAGACCTGACCGGACGGCGGTCAGCCGTTTTCGTCCCCGCCGAGCGGTCCATCCTGTTAGGGCGCGCGATTGCCATCATCGTCAGACGGCGCGTGCTTTTTGTCTTCGTCAGACGGCGCGCCGGGAGCCGGTTCGCGATTGCCTTTGTCCGCATCGGACGGATTGCCCTCTGGCGTCGATTCGAAGGTCTCGCCTTCCGCCGCGCTTTCGCCATCGCCTTCCGCCGCGCTTTCGCCATCGCCTTCCGCCGCGCCCGGCGCTGCGCCGAAGCGCGCCTCGTCGTCCAGCAGCATCTTTTCGGCCAGACCCGCTATTGACAGCCAGACATAGCCGGAATACAACACGGTGAACGCCAACGCGATCCAGCTGGAAATCGACGCCACTGTCCCTGAAGCCTGGCGGGAGAGCAAGGCAGACAGGCCGCTGAACACGGCGATCGGCCAGCCAGTGCAAAAATTCATGCCCAGAAGCGCGCCAATGCGTTTGCCCGTTGCGCGGAAGCCGGTCTCAAATGCCTTGTAGACGCTCGTCTCCGGATTGCGCGCCAGCGCGTAGGGGATGATCGAAATCCTGAGACCGAGCCAGAAGATGGCCACAAACCCGGCGATAATCAAGAGAACCGGTCCGATGCCGCCGCTGCCAAGAATCGGGTCGAAAGCGACGTTCCGCGCCGCCGCGATCACGCCGCCGAACAGCACTGAACCCGGCAGGAGCATCATCAGCCCCTGAAGCACGATCAGCCAGAGCGCGCGGAAGTACCGCCGGGGCGGCAGAAATGCCGTCAATAGGCCAAGACGCGGCTTTTCGCCCCGCCAGATATGAAGCGCCGCATAAACCTGGCCGTTGTAGGTGACGGGGGCGAGCAGCAGCGCGGTCAGGTACACCCAGAGCAATTTCAGCCAATCCAATTGAGGCAGCAGGGGGAGCGTCGCTTCCTGCACATACCCGAGTGCCGCCACGGCGGCCACCAGCAGAAGCATCCAGCCGTATTGCGCGGAGAACAGCTGCCAGGCTTTCGCCCGGATCGCGATGCTGTCCTCCCGGTTCCAGCGCGTCCGGGGCGCGGGTACCGGCGCGGTTCCGGCCCCGCCCATGCCCAGGGCGCTGCCCGCCAAGTCCTTCGCGGCTTCTCCATGCCTGAGGCCGTACGGGATTTCCTGCGCGCCCGCATCTCCGCCGGGCGTGCTTTCCTGCGCGTCATCCGAAGCGGAGGAGCCGTTTTTCGGCTTCCGGTACGCCTTGAACACCGCGAAACCCGCCAGAATTACCGCCGCCAGCGTCACCAACACCTGAATCAGCCCGTTGCCATTCATCGTGAAGCCTCCGTCATTCATTTTGCCCGGATCGCTCCTCGTCCGGGCGTTTGCCGCCAGGGGAAACCGGTCAGTATCCGGTGCTTTCGCCGCCGTCCTTCAGGGGTTCCGGCGCATCCGCGTCCTCCGCAGGGTTCGTCCCGTCGTTGGGAACGGCCTCTCCCGCCTCGCCGCCGGCATCCGGCCCAGATCCGGCGGCGTTTCCGCCAGATCCCGTGGCCAGGCCGCGTTCTGGGAGCGCATCTTCGCCTGACAGCAGAAGATCAGACAGCCCCGCCATTGAGAGGAATACATACCCTCCATAAATGAGTGCCAGTATAAGGCTGGGCAGTTGGACAACCGTTGTGAGGACGGGCGATTTCTGCGCCGCGGCCCACATGTAGGTTGGAATCCAGATCACGTAGGCGATGGCGAAGGGCCAGCTCGTCGCCACCAGCATGCCGATCACGCGCCGGGGGTTTCGCAGGTTCGTGTGGAAGCCGGCTTTGAACGCGCGG
The DNA here is from genome assembly GCA_937934775.1 of uncultured Clostridia bacterium. GTDB lineage: Bacteria > Bacillota > Clostridia > Christensenellales > Aristaeellaceae > JAEZHK01. Next base: position 17,253 of record CALGYL010000355.1, on the reverse strand, counting down.
ATCGCGCCCCGCTCCGGCGCGCGGGAGAACGCGAAAATCCCTGTGCAGAAACAGCCTGATGCCAGCACAATAAGGGCCAGAAACAAAACGAAGACGACAGGCATTGCGACGGACAGGCCGCTCATAATCTTATAGAAATACTCAGGGAAGACGTTCACGGCGATCCACTGGATGGCAAGCAAGTGGATCATTATGACGATGGAGGGGGTCACAAGAACAAGCGCTTCCAGTACCACCAGCCCCAACGCGGGGAAGAACCGCCTTTCCTGCAGGAAGAAGATCAGCATGCCGGGCCGCGGCTCGTCGCCCTTCCAGGTTTGGAAGGTGGCGTAGGCGAAGCCAAGTGTCAAAAACAGCGCGAACAGGAAGACAGGCGCGCCCATCATGGAAATGCCTTGTGCAAGCTGGTCAGAAAACAAGCCCTCCGTCTGCAGGAGAAGCTTTGTCAGCCAAAGCGCCATAGTGATCGCCGCGAGCGGCAAAATTTTCCGGTAGTTCCGGCAAAACAGTCGCCAAGCCTCGCGGCGGATACCCATATTGATCGGATGCCCAGATTCGGGCACCGGGTCGACCTCGCACTCCCGCTCCGGACCGGGTTTGCCTTCCCCCACCGGGCCGGGATCGCCTTCCCGCTCTGGACCAGGCTCTGCGTCCCCCGCACAGATGGGCGCGGGATGGTCTTCATTTGAAGGCGCATCCGCCTCCGGAACTTCGAACTGCACCTGATCGCATTCCGAAAGCGGCGGCATCTCCGCCAGCTGCCGCTGGACTTCCGCCCAGGGCACCTCCCCGTTCTCCGGTTCCGGAGGGGCCGCCTCCGGCTTCCCGCCGGGTTCGTCTTCTTCCGCCCCGGCATCCTCGCCATCTTCGTCTTCGGGTTTTTTGTGCGCCTGGATCAGCGCGTAGAGGATGACCGCCGCCGCCAGAAGAACGAGAATCCCCCAATTGCCCTGCATCCTGCTCCTCCTGTGCGATTATGTCTGTTTGCCGCCGCTCAGGGAAGCGCCAGCGCTTCCAGCGCGTCTTTTGAACCGCCGAATACGTCAAGATCGATGAATTTCTCCGGCCCGTCGTAGCCCGCGAGGCGGCCGCGGTCGGAGTACTGCCAGAAGGCAAACGCCATGCCGGGGATCCAGTAAACGTCGCGGATCCACAAGGGGTATTCGGAGTATCCGTCTTGTAAATACATGGACCAGGATGCGGAGGTCGCGTAGAGGATGGGTTTTACGCCGTAGCGCGCTTCCAGCGCTTTTAGGAGTGCGTCCAGCTGGGCGCGCACATCCTCTTTTTCGGGCGGGCTGCTTTTGAACGCCCCGTACAGCTCAACATCCACCACCGGCGAGAGCCTTCCGGACAGATCGCCCGCCGTCTGAATGAAGTTCTCCGCCTGCGCCGCGCCGTCGCTTTCAAAGCTGAAGAAGTGGTATGCGCCGGTCAGGAGGCCCGCCTCCGCGGCCGCCCGGAAATTTCGTTCAAAGGCCGGGTCCTGATTTCCCGCGCCTTCGGTGGCCTTGACGAAGGCGAAATCGAGGCCGCCCGATAGCGTCTGCCAATCGATGTCGCCTTGGTATTCGGATACGTCGACGCCGCGCACCGGATAGCGCGCGGCGACCCATGCGTTGGGGCGCAGAATCCCCGTCCAGACCAGCGCGGCCAGTAGGATCAGCGCCGCCAGCGCTCCGCAGGCCCACAAAAACCATCGCTTCATGGAGGCCCGCCTTTCCAGAATCTTCTTTTATTATTATACCGTGGGTAACGGCTTTGTCAACCCGCGCGAGGGACAAGATAATTCTCGGGCGGGCCGCGGCGCATAGCGTGTTGCCGCCAGGAGGCACCCGGTTTTTAGGCATCCGGTTGACAGGAGGCGCCGGCTCTGCCATAATCAAACCGGGATTTCCCAGGGAGGCGTACGCCATGGAACTGAAAATGCTGGAGATACATTCCGAGCGCGGAATCACGCGCCCGGTGCTTATGCGGGATGAATGCGACCTGATTCTGGTGGACACCAGCTACCCGATGCTGTCGGAGGCGGTGCTTGCGGCCGTTCGTGCGGCGGGCAGTGATCCGGCGGACATTACGAAGATCCTGATCACCCACCAGGACTTTGACCACGTGGGCTGCTTGAAGGACATCCTGACGGGCTACCCCGGCATTGAGGTTTTGTGTCACGAGGCGGAAGCGCCCTATATCGACGGGCGCGAAACGCCAGTGAAGCTGCAGGCGCTGCCAGAGGGGCACGAGATGCGCCTGGCCTATGCCCGGCGCACGGTGCCGATCAGCCGAAGTTTTCGGGATGGCGACCGCCTGCCCGCCTGCGGCGGAATTCGGGCGATCCACACGCCCGGCCACACGCCGGGACACCTGTGCCTGTACGCGGAGGCGGCCAGGACGTTGATCGCGGGCGACGCGCTCAACCTGCAGGACGGCCTGCTTTCCGGGCCCAACCCGGTGTATACGCAGGATATGGCGCTTGCCTACCGCTCGCTTTCGAAGCTTGTGGATCTGGACATCGAATGCGTGTGCACGTTCCACGGCGGCATGTTCCGGGGCGATGTGCGGGCGGCGCTTGCGGCGCTGATCGCCTCCGGGCCGAAAGGATAGCGTTCTGCCTTCTTGACAAATCGGCGGCTTTTTTGTGTCGCCGGATTTTTGTGGAACTGTCCCTGTTCCGTGCTCGTCCCATGAACAGCGCGGGGGGAGGCGGCGTTTTATACGCTTCCGCGGCCCGCGTATGCCGGTGAAAGGAGGCGTCGCCATGCGGAGCCGATCGCTCAAGCAGACCGCTATGATTCTATGCGCGGTATTTGTGCTGGCGGTCTTCTTCTCCATCGGGCTGCAGGTTGTCCACGCCGGGCACCACTGCGCGGACAGGCGCTGCCCGATCTGCGTTGCCTATTCGGGCGCGCAGTTCGTCATGCGCATTCTGGGCCTCGTAGCGGTCGCGCAGGCGCTGCGGCTGACAAGCCGCCTCGCGCCGATGGTTCCGGACGTACCCTGCTGCCCGCATCTTCTCTCGGCTTCTCCCGTCGCATTGCGCAACCGTCTGAACGATTGAGATTCTCCATGCCCGGCCCGCGTTTGGGGCCTGTTTTGACGTACCCATCAAAACGCATGGAGGAAATATCCCATGAAAAAGATGCTGGCGGCTGTTGCCGCCCTGGTTTTCGTATGCATTTCGTTTGCCGGCGCGGCGCTCGCGCAGGATGTCAAGGCCGAAAAGCTTTCGGTCGTCGCCACCAACTTTCCCGCCTTTGACTTTGCCCGCCAGGTGGCGGGGGACAGCGCGGATGTGACCATGCTCCTGCCGCCCGGCGCGGAAAGCCACACCTATGAGCCCACCCCCCAGGACATTCTGAAAATTCAGGACTGCGACCTGTTCATCTACGTGGGCGGCGAGTCCGACACCTGGGTGGACAACATTCTGTCCTCCTTCGAACCCAAGGTGAACGCCCTGCGCATGATCGACTGCGTGGCCGCGGTGGAGGAAGTCACCGCCCCCGGCATGCAGGCGGAAGAGGATGAAGACGAAGCGGATTCGACGGCGGTCGAACTGGACGAACACGTCTGGACCGCGCCCGCCAACGCCATCCAGATTGCCCAGGGGATCGCCAAGGAACTGGAAACCCTGGACCCCGCGAACGCTTCGGCCTATCAGGCCAATACCGAGGCTTACACCGGAAAGCTCGCGGCGCTGGACCAGCAGTACAAGGACTTCTTCGCCGGTGTGACAAACAAGACGCTGATCGTGGGCGACCGCTTCCCGCTCCGGTACTTCGCGGATGAATACGGCCTCACCTACTACGCGGCCTTCCCCGGCTGCAGCACCGAGACCGAGCCCAGCGCCGCCACCCTCTCGTTCCTGATCGACAAGGTGAAGGAAACGAAAGTCTCCACGGTGTTCTACATCGAGTTCTCGAATCACCAGGTGGCCGACAGCATCGCGGAGCAGACCGGCGCGAAGACGGCCATGTTCCACTCCTGCCACAACGTATCCCAGGCCGATCTGGACGCGGGCGCAACCTATCTCTCCCTGATGACCAAGAACCTTGAGACCCTCAAGGGGGCGATGCGCTAACATGCTGCTCGCCTGTCAAAACGTCTCCGTCGCCTATGAAGGCGGCGTAGCGCTCCGGGACGTCTCCTTTTCCGTGAGCGCCGGGGATACCCTGTGCGTCGTGGGGGAGAACGGTTCCGGCAAAAGCACGCTCGTCAAAGCGCTGTTGGGGCTTGAGCCGGTCCGGGAGGGCGTCGTCTTGACAGGCGATGGCCTGAAACGGGATGAAATCGGCTACCTGCCCCAACAGACCAGTGCGCAGAAGGACTTCCCCGCAAGCGTGTGGGAGGTCGTACTGTCCGGCTGCCTTAACCGGCGCGGCGCCCGCCCTTGGTATTCCAAGGGCGAGCGGGCGCTGGCCCAAACCAATATGGAAAAACTGGGCGTCGCGGCGCTTGCCCGCAAATCCTACCGCGCGCTCTCCGGCGGCCAGCAGCAGCGGGTGCTGCTGGCCCGGGCCCTCTGCGCCACTTCGCGGCTGATCGTGTTGGATGAGCCGGTGGCGGGGCTGGACCCTGTGGCTACGCAGGAGCTCTATAAATTGATCGAGGGCATCCACGATGAGGGCATCGCGGTGATCATGGTTTCCCACGATATCCGCGCCGCCGTGCGCTACGGCACCCACATCCTGCACCTGGCGGGCCGTCTGCTCTACTTCGGCTCCTGCGAAGGGTACAAGGAGAGCAAGGCCGGCCAGCTGTTTTTAGGGGGTGAAATGGATGATTGAAACGCTCGGGCAGATGCTTTCCTACCCGTTTTTGACCCGCGCGCTGATCGTGGGCACGATGGTGTCGCTGTGCGCGGCACTTCTGGGCGTCAACCTGGTGCTCAAGCGCTATTCGATGATCGGCGACGGCCTCTCCCATGTGGGGTTCGGCGCGCTGGCTGTGGCCACCGCGTTCGGCGCGGCGCCGCTGATGGTGGCGATCCCGGTGGTGATCGCGGCGGCGTTTCTTCTTTTACGGCTGGGCGAGCGCAGCAAGATCAAGGGCGACGCGGCCATCGCGCTGATCTCCACCGGTTCGCTCGCGGTGGGCGTGATGACCATCTCCCTGACCATCGGCATGAACGTGGATGTGTGCAACTACATGTTCGGCTCCATCCTCGCCATGAGCAAGAGCGATGTGAATCTGAGCGTCGCCCTGTCGGTGGTGGTGGTGATTCTGTACCTTGTGTTCTACGGGCAGATCTTCGCGGTCACGTTTGACGAGGGCTTTGCCCGCGCCACCGGTGTGAAGGCGGGGCTGTACAACATGCTGCTGGCGCTTTTGACCGCGGTGACGGTGGTGGTGGGCATGCGGCTGATGGGCGCGCTTTTGATCTCGAGCCTTGTGATCTTCCCGGCTCTGACCTCGATGCGGCTGATGCGCTCCTACCGCTCGGTGATTCTGGTCAGCGCCGTCCTGTCGGTCGTCTGCTTTGCCATCGGCATGACCGTCTCCTACCTGGCCGCGACGCCCGCCGGGGCCAGCGTGGTGGCCGTCAACATGCTGGCGTTCGGGATTTTTTCCGCGATCGCCTTTGTGCGGGAGAGGAGAAAAACATGAAGAGATTTCTGTATGTTCTGCTCGCTGCCTGCCTGATGCTCCTGGTGACCGGCTGTACCGTGCAGAAGGCGCAGTCCTCGCAGCCTTCGCAGGGCGCGCAGGTGGCGAATACCGCGCAGACAGCGGGTGCCGCGCAGGCGGGTTCAACCTCGGAAGTATCGGCGAATTCCGATGTGATCGAGCTGACCGAGAACATGTACGTTACCTACATCAACGAAATCTACACCAATTTTGACGACTACATCGGCCGCACCATCAAGTTGCAGGGCATGTTCACCTCCGAATATTATGAGCCCAGCGACACTACCTATTACTATGTCTACCGGGTGGGGCCGGGCTGCTGCGGAAACGATGGCTCCATGTGCGGGTTCGAATTTACCTGGGACGGGCAGATGCCCCAGGACAACGACTGGATAGAGGTGATCGGCACCCTGGACAAGTACGATCTGGAGGGGCAGACGTATCTGACGCTGAATGCCAAGTCGGTTCAGGTGATGACGGAGCGGGGAACGGAGAACGTATACCGCTAGCACGGGCATTGAAACCACCTTCGGATGTTTCAACGCGCAGGGACGAAGAAGAACTGCGGGAGCCTGAAATCCTGTGGCGATGAAACCTCCTTCGGATGTATCAACGCGCAGGGACGAAAGAGTACTGCGGGTGCCTGAAATCCTGTGGCGTAGAAACCTCCTTCGGATGTTTGAACGCGTAGGGACGATAGGGTACTGCGGGAGCCTGAAATCTTGATGGACTTCCGGACGGTCCTCTGACGGCAGGAATTGTTTGGGGACCAGCGTGCGCGCTGGTCCCCAAACGCGTTCCCGGCGCGCATGTCGCTGGGAACGAATGGAAAGGACGGCGGGGTCGGCATCCCAGGTGTTCGCATAGACGTTATCCGCCGGGAACGAATGGAAAGAACGACGGGATTTCAGGAATGCGGGTTTCACAAACGTGCGTGAGGCGCACATGTCTCCCTCCCTCCGCCGCATACAATGGGGCAGCGATTGAAAGGGAGGTGGATGGCGTTGTACTATGGCCGGGGCCAGGGCGTAAGTTATCTTGGCCACATGCTGCGCGCGCTGAAACCCGCGGCGCGCGCCATCGTGCGGGGGAGCGAAGCATATCCCGCCGTGGAGGGTTATGTCACATTTTACCCCAGCGGACCGGGCGTCGTCGTGGCCGCGGAATTCACCGGGCTCCCGGGGGAGAGCGGGCCTTGCGCAGGCCGCGTGTTTGGCTTTCACATCCATGAGGGAACCAGTTGTACCGGCACGGCGGAGCAGCCCTTCGCCGACGCCCTCAGCCATTTCAACCCCGACGACTGCGAGCACCCGCAGCACGCGGGCGATCTGCCGCCGCTGTTTGGCAACGCCGGGTTTGCCTGGAGCATGGTCTACACCAACCGCTTTACCGTACCGCAGGTGATCGGGCGGACGGTGGTGGTGCATCTGGACCCGGACGACTTCACCTCACAGCCCGCGGGCAAGGCGGGTGAGCGCATCGCCTGCGGCATCATTCAAGGTGTTCCGTAACAATGGGCAGGCCGCGCTGCCGGAGGAAGGACAGTTTGTCCCAGTAGCCGCGCTGGAGCACGATCTGTCCGTTTACGATGTGGAAGAAGCCGCAGCCACACAGCCCCAGCGGATCGTGCCATTCCATGATGGCCCACTGGCCGTCCTCAAACGCGTTTTTGATGCTCAGGAGGCCCAGGTGTAGAAACCTGGGCCTCAGGCCATCAACAAAGCCTCGTTCTTCTTCATTCGCTTCCGGCGACCAGTGCGCCGGAAGCGTGTTTCTGCCAACAGTAGCGCACACTGGTGGTAGAAACAGCACCATAAGTCAGTGCGCCGCCCGGAAATCCGGCAGGATTTTAGGCGCACGAAGCGCTTCTTCCATCGCATCAAAAAACCATACGGGTTTTTTGATGCTCAGAGGCCCAGGTGTAGAAACCTGGGCCTTAATAACCTGTAAAGTGAGCGATTATTTCCCGTAGAACTCATCCACCGCGGCAAAGAAGGCGTCGATGTTCTCCCACTTGGAAGCGGGCGGAATGTCGCAGCCGGAGGAGATCACGAAGTTCGGATACTGCGTGCACTTTTCCATCAGGGTCAGCGTCGCCTGGCGGATGGATTCCGGGGTGCCGTTGCGGAACTGTCCGGCGGGATCCACGTTGCCCAGGCAGGGAACGCCGGAAGGCATTTTTTTGAGGATTTCCTCCATCTGCACCGCGTTCCCGAAGTGGTAGGCCGCAGCGCCCATCGCGGCCAACTGATCGGTCATGCTCGGGGTGGCGTTACCGCAGTTGTGGTAGACGACGATGAATTCGTTCGTCTGCACGGCGTCGATGATCTTCTTCACATACTTGCAGGAGAATTCTTCCGCCAGCTCCGGGTTCAGAACGCCCGCCAGCGGTTCCGCCATCACCACGCCGCCGGCGCCCACCGCGCGGTAGGCCAGCGCGTACTCAATCAGGAAACCCGTCACCTTTTCCAGCACCTTGCGCACCGTCTCCGGCTCGTCGTAACAGGCGTACATGACTTCGGTCACGTCCATCAGCCGCCCGGTCAGCGAGAAAGGCCCGATGATGCCCGCCAGCACCGGCCGGTCCTGAATCTGCTGGACGGCCTTCTCGATGGCCTTAATGTAAATGCCCGTGCGGCACGCGCCCACCGGCGGAACCGTAAGATTTTTCACGTCTTCTTCTGTCTTTACGATGGAGCCTGTGACTGTGGGCACTTCCTCGTCGCTGACGCGAATCGTCGAGCCGAAGCACTCCGCTTCCACCGACAGGTCCATCAGGCTGACCGCCGCCGCTGATTTCACCCGCTCCGCCACCAGCGACATTCCCTCTGCCTGGCGTTCTGAGTCGGAAATCAGCGCCCGGACGGTGATGCCCATCAATTGGATCGCCGGAAAGGACAAAACCGGCAGCGCCTTCTTCACCGGGGATGCAACCATATCGTTCAGCCATGCCTTCATATCGCGCTTCATGGGGTCAACCTCCATTTTGTTCGTCCACCCCGATTCTAACGCAAAAGAGTATGCGTGTCTCGTGATTCGATTCGTTTTACATGTAATTTCTTTCTGTGTTTTCGCCAAGATCGATTCGCGCCGCCTTCGGGCCTGCCCCCTTCCCCATTTGTTCCCAGCCATGCATGCGCCTGCCGTCCCGCGCCCGGCCAGCCCCAGTCGTTCTACCCATTTGTTTCCGGCGGCGTGTACGCCGGAAACGCGTTCGGCCCGCCAGTTCGAAAACTGGCGGGCCAAACATTTCCTTCTGTCAGCGAGCCGCCCGGAAGTCCATGAGGATTTTCAGGCCTTCTTTGTTCCCTTGCGCGGAAAAGCCGCAAAACGGATTTCCTGCGCAACCGTTACCCGAGATATGCCTCCCGCACCGTGTCGTCATGCAGAAGCTCCTGCCCGGTACCGGTGAGGCTGATCGCGCCGGTCTGCAGTACGTAGGCGCGGTCGGAGATTTTCAGCGCCTTGCGGGCGTTCTGTTCGACCAATAGGATCGTCATGCCGCCCTTGTTGAGCTGCGTGATGGACTTGAAGATCAGGTCCACCAGCATTGGGGCAAGGCCCATGGACGGCTCGTCCATCAGCATCATCTTGGGGTCGCTCATCAGCGCCCGGCCGATGGCCAGCATCTGCTGTTCGCCGCCGGATAGCGTGCCGCCGCGCTGCTTGCGCCGCTCCTTGAGGCGTGGAAACAGCTCATACACGCGCTCGAAATTCGCGGCGTTCTTCTTCTGATCCTTGACCAGGAACGCGCCCATCTGCAGGTTTTCCTCCACCGTCAGCGCCGGGAAGATCTTGCGTCCCTCCGGCACGTGGGCGATGCCCTGGGCGACGACCTCGTGGGCGGGCATCTTTGAAATGGTCTTCCCTTCGTAGGACACCTCGCCTGTGGCGGGGGTGAGCTGGGAGGAGATGGTCCGGAGCGTGGTGGATTTGCCCGCGCCGTTGCTGCCGATCAGGGTGACGATCTCGCCCTTTCGGACTTCAAAGCTGATGTCCCGGAGGGCGTGGATCTGTCCGTAGTAGGTATTGACATTCTTGAGCGTTAGCACTGCGTCCTGCATGGTCATACCTCCGCCGCCTCGTCCTCGTCCTCGTTGCCCAGGTAGGCCTCGACGACCTGCTGATTGTGCTTGATCTCCTCCGGCGTGCCTTCGGCAATCTTGACGCCGTAGTTGATGACGGTGATCCTGTCGGACAGGCCCATCACCAGCTTCATATCGTGCTCGATCAGCAGGATGGACATGCCCTTCTCCTTGCGAATCTTCAGGATGAAGGACTTCATCTCCTCGGTCTCCTTGGGGTTGAGGCCCGCGGCCGGCTCGTCCAAAAGTAGAAGCTTGGGTTCCAGCGCCAGCGCCCGGGCGATCTCCAGCCTGCGCTGCTGGCCATAGGAGAGGTTCTTGGCCAGCTCGCCTTCTTTTCCGGAAAGGCCCACGTAGTCCAGAAGCTCAAGCACCTTGTCGTAGGCGGCGCGCTCCTCCCGCTGCATTTTCGGCAGGCGCAGTACGATGTCGAATATGTTCTCCTTCATGCGCATGTAGCGGCCTACCAGAATGTTCTCGGCCACCAGCATGTCTTTGAACAGGCGGATGTTTTGGAAGGTACGGGCGATGCCCTGCTGGGCGACGCGCTCCGGCGACAGCTTGGTCAGGCTTTTTCCGCCAAATTCGATGGTGCCGCTGTCGGGCACATAGTACCCGCTGATCATGTTGAAAAACGTGGTCTTGCCCGCGCCGTTGGGCCCGATGACCGACACGATCTGCCCCGGCTCCATGGAGAAATTGACGCTGTTGATGGCGACCAGGCCGCCGAAGCTCTTGGTCAGGTTGGTGACATTCAAAATCCGCATGGCGCTCACCTCCCGTCCTTTCCGGCGTCTTCGCCGCGCTTTTTAAAGCTCAGGAAGCGCTTTTCGGGCAGGAGTCCTTTGGGCCGGAAGATGCACATAAGCACCAGGATCAGACCGAAGATCAGCTTTTCGTACTTGGCCGGGTTGAGGCCCGCGGGCAGAACCAGCGCGCCCGTGGTGGCCAGGTTGGTGAAGAACTGCGAAACGTCCTTCAGGATCTGTAGCTGCAGGACCACCACCGCCAGCGCGCCGATGATTACGCCCCGCTGGCTGCCGGTGCCACCCAGAATCACCATGCACAGGATGATGATGGACTCGGTGAAGGTGAAGCTGGTTGGATCGATGTAGCTCTGCAGTGCCGCGAATACCACGCCCATCATGCCGGCGAGGCCTGCCGCGATGGTGAAGGAGAGCAGCTTCATTCGGACCACCGGCACGCCCATCGTGCGGGCGACCAGTTCATCCTCCCGGATGGCCACCCAGGCGCGGCCGATGCGGGAGTTGTTCAGGTTGCGCACGACGACGACGGCGATCAGGAACAGGACCAGCACAATCATATAGAAGTGTACGGGCTTATTCAGCGCCATACCGAAGAGCCGGGGCGCCTGGATGGGGGTGATGCCCATCGGACCGTTGGTGATGTTGATCGGCTGGTTGAGGTTGTTGAACAGGAGCCGGATGATCTCCGCAAAGCCCAGCGTGACGATGGCCAGGTAGTCGCCCTTGAGCCGGAGCACCGGAAGGCCCAATAGGAACCCCACGCCGCCCGCCACCACAAAACCCAGCACCAGGAACAGCCAGAACCAGTCGCCCGACAGCGGGTACGTGCCAAAGCCCATGAACTGACTCGCCTGGCGGGAGGCGAAGATGGCGTAGGTGTAGGCGCCCACCGCGTAGAAGGCGGCATAGCCCAGGTTTAGAAGCCCTGTGTAGCCCACCACGATGTTGAGACCCATCGAAAGGATCGCGTAGACGCCCACCATCGTCGCCACCAGCGCGAACGCGCCGGACGCGGCGCCGACCACCGGCATGACCACCACCAGGTCGATCGCGGCGATCACAAACCGGTACGTCTTGGGCAGCTTGGCCATCGTGAGCAGCATCAGGGAAAACAGAAACGCGACGAAGGCGACGTTGTTCGTCCGGAACAGAAGCACCATCACCGGCGCGGCCAGGATGACCGCGGTCTCCGCGATCAGGAGAACCTTCTCACCGGTGGTCAGCGCCGAAAAAGAGGCGTCAGGCTTCTTTGCAAGTGTCGTCATGCGCTACACCTTCTCTCCGGTCGGTTTTCCAAGCAGTCCGCTGGGCTTGACGATCAGGATCAGGATCAGAATGATGAACGCGAACACGTCCTTGTACTCCGATCCGAACACACCGCCGGTCAGCGCGCCCAGGAAAGCCGCGCCAAAGACCTCGAGAAGACCCAGAAGCACGCCGCCCAGCATCGCGCCGGGCAGGCTGCCAATGCCGCCGAACACCGCGGCGGTAAAGGCCTTCATGCCCAGAATGAAACCGGAATAGGGTGAAATGGAGCCATACTGCACCGAGAACAGCGTGCCCGCCGCGCCGCCCATGCCCGCGCCGATCAGGAACGTCAGCGAGATGACCTTGTTGACGTTGATGCCCATCAGCTGGGCGGTTGCGCGGTCCTGGGCCACGGCGCGCATCGCCTTGCCCCACTTGGTGCGGTTGACAAACAGCGTCAGACACAGCATGATGACCACGCAGAAGACCACGATGTAGAGCGTCTTCTCCGGGATCGCCATCGACGGCGTGATCTGAATTCGGTTTGTGAACATTGACGGCGCATACAGGTAGAAGCTGCCGTTCTTGATCTCGGCCGCCATGCGCACGGTGTCCTGAAGAATGAACGAAACGCCAATGGCTGAAATGAAGGGCACCAGCTTGGGGGCGTTGCGGACCGGCTTGTAGGCGATCCGGTCGACCCCGACGCCGAGTAAGCCCGTCACCACCATCGCGAACAGGATCGCGATGATCAGCATCAGCGTCGGCGGCATGCCGGCGAGAAAGCCCTGGCTCTGCAGCAGCAGCAGAAGCTCTGTGCCGGCGAACGCGCCGAACATGAACAATTCGCTGTGCGCGAAGTTGATGAATTCCAGGATGCCGTAGACCATCGTATATCCCAGCGCAACGATCGCGTACACGAAGCCCAGCGCCAGGCCGTCCGACAGGAGCTGCGGTATGATCGCCGACAGCGACTGCAGTTCACTCATTGTCCATCGACCCTTCCAACGTCCATTGCAGGGGAGCGGATACTCCCCTGCAATGGATGCAATTTTACTGTACGAATGCTTCGCGGAGAATTATTTCTTGAGATATTCAGAGGCCGGAATGGACTTGATGGCGACCGGCGGGTACGCGGCCTTTTCGAAGCCCAGGACATAGATGGTGGCTTCGGTGTTGTCGCCGATTTCGTTGAAGGTCACGTTGGTGGCCAGGCCCTTGAAGCCCTTGATGGCGCGGATGGCGGTGGCGACCTGCTCGCGGGTGGGCAGCGCGTTGCCATTTGCGGCGATGGCGGCCTTGACGCCGTCCAGCGCGACGTTCATGGCGTCATAGCCATAAGCGGCGAAGGCTTCCGGCGCGCGGCCGTAGGTTTCGGTGAACTTCTTGACGAAGGCGGCGCCCGCCTCGGTGCCGGACACGTCGGCCGCCACGGAGGTATAGTAGTTGCCGATGACCGCGTCGCCCGCGATCTTGACGAGTTCCGCGGAGTCCATGCCGTCCGGGCCCAGGAACACCACGTTGATGCCCTTTTCCTTGAGCTGCTTGATGAGCAGCGCGCCTTCGGGGTACATGCCGCCGAAGTACACGGCCTCCGCGCCGCTGGCGCGGATCATTTCTTCCACGGCGCTGAAGTCGGCTTCGCCGGCGGTGATGCCTTCATAGCCCTTGACTTCGCCGCCGATTTCGGCAAAGCGCTTCTTGAACTGGTCCGCGACACCCTGGCCGTAGGTGGTCTTGTCCTGCAGGACGAACACGCTCTTCTTGCCTAGGCCGAACAGGAAGTCGGCGCCGGCGGGGCCCTGCGCGTCGTCGCGGGCGCAGATGCGGGTGACGGTGGGCAGCGCGCGGTCGGTCACGTCCGGGTTGGTGTTGGCGGGGGAAACCATCGCGAGACCGCCCGCGTTGTACACTTCAGAGGATGGGATCGCCACGCCGGAGTTGTAGTGGCCCACAACCGCCAGAACGGCGGCGTCCTCCACCAGGCGCTGCGCGTTGCTGACGCCAACCTTCGGATCAGCCTGGTCGTCCGTCGGCATGAACTGCAGATCAAAGCCCAGCGCCTTGAACTCTTCCACGCGCTCGTTCAGCGCCAGCTCGATGCCGTTCTTGATCGATCCGCCCAGCGCCGACTGGCTGCCGGACAGCGGGGTTGCGCTGGCGATCTTGATGACCGGCAGCGCGTCAGCGCCGGCGGTGACGACCGTCAGCCCGGAGAGCATCAGGGCAATGAGTGCGACCGACAGGATCCTGGCGAACTTACTCTTCATGGGGTGCGCCTCCTTATCTTTGCCTCCGGGCGGTAAACCGTCCGAAACCGGAAACCTGATAACAAAAAACTTCCCAAGGGCCGTGAGGGCGTTTGAGAAGCATCGTCGCTTGATTGTTTGTGCTTTTGCGGTTCACTGGTATGTTTCACAACGCCCGCCGCATCTTCGCCACGAGGTGTTTTATTGGCCCAGTATATTCATGCCAATCGTTTTTGTCAAGCATAAACGCGCCAAAAATGAATATTTTACGCCGCAGAATTTCAAGATTGATGAGAGCGATGCCGAAATATTCTCGAAAACGACGCCTTGGCACGTTCAAATGTGCAAGAATGTATTTTCATGCACATGAAATACTGTGCGGTCGCACAGCGCCGGAAAAGCCGGAAATCCCTTGAATCATATGGACAGCCGGATAACGCGGTGCTATACTGAAGTTGGAAATTTTCACGTCATGAGAAAAAGGAGTGGAAATCATGAAGAAAATTTGGGTCCTGATGCTCGTCCTTGCCCTGGCGCTGGCCGCGCCCGCCCTAGCGGAGGACAAGATTGTCTCCGTCCCCTCCCGTGATGCGCAGGTACCTGCGACGGTGGTGCTGCCCGAGGGCGAAGGCCCGTTCCCGCTGGTGGTCATGTGCCACGGCCACGGCGGCAGCCGCGAGGAGAACATTGGCTTTGCCGCCATCGCCAAGGCGCTGGCCGAAAAGGGCGTCGCCAGCATCCGCATGGATTTCCCCGGCTGCGGCGAGAGCAAGGAATCCTTCCAGAACAACAACCTGACCAACATGAAGGCCGACGTCACGGCGTCCCTGGACTACGCGCTGAAGAACTACCCCATTGACGCGGCGCGCGTGGGCATCTTCGGCTACAGCATGGGCGGCCGCATCGCGCTGGAGCTGCTGGCATCCGGCGAACCGTCCTTCAAGGCGGCGGGCTTCCTGGCCCCGGCGGCCTCCACCGAGGCGCTCAAGCCGGTGTTCGGCGGCGCGGAAGCGTGGGACAAATTGAAGGCCGAGGCCAACGAAAAGGGCTTTGTCACCTTCACCACCATCTACGGCCAGGTGCAGGAGCTGGGCAAGAAGTTCTTTGAAGACCTGGAGGCCATCGAGAACCCGACCAAGGACGCCGCGGCCGCCTTCAAGGGCAAATCCGTGGTGATCTACTCCGAGGACGACTCCGTGGTGCCGCCCGCCGTTTCCCAGTCGGTGGCCGACGCGCTGGGTTCCGAAGTGGTCAAAGCCACCGGCGACGATCACAGCTATGGTTTCTACTCCGACAAGACCGACGTTCTGAACGCCGTGGTGAACGGCGCGGCGGATTTCTTCTCCAAAGAGCTTTAACAAAAGGCGGCGCAATTCCGCTTCGCGGTCTTGCGCCGCGGAAGAAACTCTGCGCGAGCCTGAAATCCTTGAGCGTTGAAATCTCCTTCGGATTTTTCAGCGCGAAGGGAAAACCTGCGCCAGCCTGAAATCCAGCCGGATTTCCGGGCGGCTCGCTGACTGAAGGGTTTGTTTGGGCGACCAGTGTACGCGCACTGGTCGCCCAAACTTCGTTCCCGGCGTATCTGCCGCCGGGAACGATTGGATGGAACGACGGGGAGGAACGGTTTGAAGGAACGAAGAGCTTAGCCGCGTGGTTTATGACCTGCTATTGCAGAGCGCATCTTTTTTTTCAGTTGCTCAATTGTCAGGATATCACCGTGCCGGTGCAGCATGCGATGACAGTTGGCGCAAACGCAAACCATGTCCTCCTTCGGGTTGATTGGGATTTCTTCCCCGTCGAGACTGCACAGGGGTTTGATGTGATGCACTTCGATGAAGCCGCTGCCTATTTTTCCATACGCCTTTTCAAAATCAAATCCGCACGCTTCGCAGATCGTGCCCCGCGCGAGGATGGCAGCCTCTCGGTTTTTCGCGCTGCGCTCGTAGCGTGTAGAGTAATAGATGAGCCGCTTTCCCTCTTTATCGGCGACAACACTGATTAAGTCGTTGTCGACTGGCGGGCCGAGAGCCCCTCCGTCAAACAACCGAAGTTCTTCGATTGCATCAACGAGTTCTGGCCTCATTTCCCAGCCGAAATACTCCGCCCCTTTTTTGATTTCCCTGTAACCTTTAAATGGTATGATATAGTAGCACTTCTTTCCTGCCCGATCAAAGATGGCGTCAACATTCAATTCTTTAAGAATTTTTACTCCCAGTGCCTTAATGACGCCGTTATAGGGGGTCCGAGAATGTGTTGGGCAATACCTGTCCATCATCGCTTTATTTGTTGCGCGATGGTTAGGCTCAGAAAACCAGATACGTATCATCTCAAGTGCGTTATCTCCAAAGATGTGCCGATCTCTCAATAATGCCTTCCACTGATCTTTTTGTATGTTCAAATCCACATCCCAGACGCCCTTGTCCACCTTCACATACTTCTTCTCCACGAATACCGCCTCGCTTTCTGAAACGAATTCAAAACGAGAAATTGGATGAATAGAGTATATCATAACGGCGGCGCGCGTTAAATCCTTGCGCGGCGATAGAAAAACGCTGCGGGTGGGTATGAATATTCCATAGGATGCGAAAACGCATTCGACCGGTTTCCACAAAACTGCAGCGCTGGCTGCGCCATTAAGAGGAGGCTAATTATTATGAAGATCAAAGCCCTTACCATCGCTGCGATGATGGTTGTCGCCGCCATTGCGTTGGTTGGCTGCACGACCACCACCACCCCCGCCGCGACCGCGACCCCCGCTCCGGCGGCCACCGAGGCTCCTGCCGCGACTGCGACCCCCGCGCCGGTTATGACCGAGGCGCCCGTCGCCACCGCGACCCCCGCTCCGGTCGTCACGCAGGCCCCTGCGCCCGCTGTCACGGAAGCGCCCGCTCCAGCCGTAACCGCTGCCGCCGCCTCCGCTCAGCTTGAGCTGACGGTGGAGGAACTGGCCGCCTACAACGGACAGGGCGGCAAGCCCGCCTATGTCGCGATTAGTGGCGTCATCTACGATGTGAGCAACGTCGGCGCCTGGAAGAACGGCAAGCACAATGGTTATGAGGCCGGCAAGGACCTGACGGACGTCATCGCGAAGGCGCCCCATGGCGAATCCGTTCTGAAGGATTTGAAGGTCGTCGGCAAGCTGAAATAAAGTTTACATCGGTAAATGGCATTGGATTCCCTCCTGCCAATCAGCGCCCGCTCCTTGAAGGAGCGGGCGCTGATGCAGACTGTCAAAAAAGCTCCCTATCGGGGAGTTTTTTTGATATAGTAAGGATAGGTGAT
>CALGYL010000354.1 GCA_937934775.1 uncultured Clostridia bacterium | reverse complement strand
GCGGTCTGCTCGGCGTCGAGCAGCGCGGCCTCGATCAGCTTCATCAGGTACACGTGCTTGGCATACTTGCGCGCGCCGGACGAAACCTGCAGAATCAGCGGAGCCTTTTCTTCCATCGCCGCTTCGGTGATGCCCTGGATGATTTCCATGTTGTTGACATTGAAAGCGCCAATGGCATAGCCTTCGGCATAGGCTTTCTTGAACATTTCGGTAGAGGTAACAAGCGCCATGATCAACACTCCCTTTATACTCTATCCGGGGAAAATTATAGCAGCAAGCAATGTAAAAATCAAGCGCAGGCGCAGACTGCGCGCAATCTTTGCGCGAAATGTGCCGGTTTCGCCGTCACATCAGTCGAGAGCCGCTCATCGGCCGGCGCGCCGGTCGGCACTGAAAGTAGCATTCGCAGGATTCGTTCGTTTTAGCATCGCCGTCAATAAATGAGCAGGATCAGTCTGTCTTTCTCCCTAGGCGCTTTTAGACAAGCCATCCAAAAACCGGATTGAAACCGCCATTCCGCACGCTAAACCGCTTCTTTGGCATCGATCAGCAACGCGATGTTCACCTTGAAGGCATTCTTTCGAAGATCGATTTCGATCAGACCGTTGTGTTTCTCTACCAGATACTTCACATTGCTCAAGCCGAAACCGTGATTCTCGGGATTGGGTTTGTTGCTTTTCCCCTGCCCGCTGATCCAGGATGGCATTTCCGCCTCCGGACCGACAGAGTTTTCAACGCGCAGAATCAAATAATCCGGCTTATAATACAGATTCAGGCTGATATACTCATTTTCCGCCTTTTGGCAAGCTTCCATCGCGTTGTCCAGCAATGTCCCAATGATAATGGCCAGGTCTGGCTCATTAAAACTCAAGCCATCGCACACATCCACAGAAACACTCAGGCGGATCCCCTGTTCGCTCGCCACCGACAGCTTATAATTGATCATAGCCCGAAGCATTGTGTAAGGCAACGTGACGAAATTCTGGTGCGCGCGCGCGGCGCCAACTAGCTTTGCGGTGTATTCTTTAACCTTTTCCGTTTCGCCATCTTCCAAAAGGCCGTAAATAATGCCCAACTGGTTGTTGAAGTCGTGCCGTTCAGCCCGCAGGCGTGTGACCAGTTGTTCCAGGTTCTCCATATAATAGACCTGCTGATGATAGTTCTCCCCAATTGTCTTGGCATATACCTCGCTACGGGTTCGTTCGTGCCGGTAGGTAATGGAATACATGATGATCACAACGGCGATACAGGCAGTGATTGCCGTCAGGTGGATCAACATCTCAATCTGCCGCTGACGATAAACGGGGTCTGAAGAATAACCGCCCTGAATATATCCATCAAAAAGAATAAGCAGCGTCTGAACGACGATAAACCCGGCAACCAAGAAGATGCGCGTTTTCCCTGATGTCACGATGCAGGAAACAGCAATGAACAGAATCGCATACAATGGGATGATGCCCATGATGCCACCGCTGGTAAGCCAATTCATTGGGAAAAAGACGAACACCAATAGCGCAATGGATACGGGTACGACTACCTTGTAGTACCCCCGGAACCGGGCTAAATAGTAGGCGCCAATCCAGATCAGCAGAAACAGGCTGCTAAATGCAGAAAACGTCGAGGAACTGAACCAGTCTGTCAGGATCCCGAACAGCGTCGTAAGACTGCCCAATAGAATGCAGAAGTTATATACGCGCTTATCGAATGAGAATTCTTGCTCATCGCCGATCAGCCATGCCGATAGATTCTTCATAGTCGTTCCTCGCGGTCAAACAGGCGCTTTACCAGAATGGCTTTCATATTTTCCGCATAGCTCCTGCTGACCGGGACTTCCGCTCCGCCTTCCAGCTTGAGCGTCTTATCCCGGAATGCGCGTACCTTATCCAGGTTGACGACGTACCCCTGATGACACTGCACAAAGTTTTCCGAATCCAGTTCCTCCATCAACGCCTGCATATTGCCATAGTAGGACAGATCGCGTTTCTTGGCATGGACAACCACGCAATGCCCCATTTTTTCAAAATAAAAAATTTCACTGTAGGCAAATTGGGCGATCTCACCCTTAACCCGCACGGCAAAATATTTTTCTTCCACTACACTTCCTATCTTTTTCAGGTAGTTCAGCGTTTCTAGAAGCAATGCGTTGAATGCATCGCGCTCAATCGGTTTCAATAGGTAGTGAAATGCGCGCACACGAAACGCATCCAGTGCGTATTGCCCGTAAGCGGTCACGTAGACCAGTATGACGTCCGCGTACCTGTTGCGGATTCCCTCGCCCAGCCGAATGCCATCCATATCCTCCATATTGACATCCAAAAAGACAACGTCCGGCTTCTCATTTTCAAGCCTTTGGAGAAATTCGACGGGCTGACTAGAGGCGATCACACGGTATTCCCCGTAACCAGCCATAAAGTCATTCAGGTATCTGAGCAGCAACTGTACCTGTTGTGGTTGATCGTCGCACACCCCGATGGTCAGCATCTGTTCCTCCGCTCTGCTGGCAGTTCACGCCAAAGGATGCTGCAGAACCGCATACCATAATATATTATTATACCTCTTTTTGAATCAAGCTTCAAGGCTTCAATCAAATCATTGAAAGAAAAAGCTATTCTTCGCTTGTCCGGTACCCGCGATTAACATAAGCCTAAATTGGAGCCGAGCCACCGCGGTGCTTTCGCCCGCGGTGGCTCGGTTTGAGCCGATAAGGTTATGCTTCGATCAGCGTGATGTACTCGGTCTTGACGTAGCCGTAACTGCCGTCGTCCAACTCAATGTGATACCAGCCGTCCGCCTCGTCAAGGATCTTCACTTGCTCGTTAGCCTTGAGCGTCGCGATGATGACGCCATCCTTCGAACCAAGTTCGCGTACGTTGAGCAGCTTGCAGTTCACAAAGCCGTACTGATCGTAGACCGGAGTCACTGTGGTTTCCTGCCTGGTCTGGGTCGTAACCTTCAGGTACTTGGCCAGAATGTAGCCCGTCTTGCCGCCGGCCGTTGTGACCTGATAGAACCCGTTGGTCTTGGTCGTGGATACAAGCGTCACGCTCGTTCCCTTCTTGAGTGTCGCCAGCTTCTTGGAGGAAGTCGACGCCCTCTCGCGCAGATACACTTTGGTCGTGGCCTTGCCGACCTTGACAGTTACGGTAACGGTGGTCTCGACACCGCCGGTGACCGGCTGTGCCAGATAGATGGCTTCCACCCAACCGACAACACCGCTGGTCAAGCGAACCTGATAGTATCCATTCATCTTTTCACTGATGATGGTCAGGCTGGCGCCCTTGTAAACGCGGCCAATCAGGACGCGGGTCGCAGGATCATAGCCGCTGTACACCGGCGCGCTGGCCGCAG
Source organism: uncultured Clostridia bacterium (assembly GCA_937934775.1). Classification (GTDB taxonomy): domain Bacteria; phylum Bacillota; class Clostridia; order Christensenellales; family Aristaeellaceae; genus JAEZHK01. The sequence goes on along the minus strand of CALGYL010000354.1, from coordinate 1,725 downwards.
TGACAGAGCTCGGGATGCTGACGACCTGCGTATTGCCCGTCAGCGGGATGGATGCGCCGGTGCTCGGGTCAATGATGTAGGAGTCATAGCCGCCAGTTCCATTGGGTACGCTCTGAATGATCTTGCCATCGCCGTATACGAAGTTATCGTCCTTCGTGACCTTGGAAGCCAAGATATAGCCGGTACCCAAGTTGTGGTGGCCGTAGGTGATCTGATAGTAGCTGCCCTTCTTGGCGAGCACCAAGATCCTCGTGCCAGCGGGCGCCGTGGTGCGGTAGCCGCTGCCCATGCCCGACCAGACGGTGGTCTTCGAGTTGACCGTCGCGTTGCTCTTGGTCAGGATGCTGCCCGGTTCTTCAGCGTTCTGCGCAACCGCGAAGCCGGTGATGCGGATGTAGTGACGATGCACGTAGGCCAAGCCCGTCGGGCTCTTCGAATACTGGATTTCGTACCATTCGCCGTACTCGCCGACGATGGTCATCTTCTTGCCCTTCTTGAACTGGGTGTAGACTGTGCCCTGCAGTGACGGCTTGTTGCGTACGAACAACCCGCTCACCGTTGCCACGCCGTAACGAATGGCGTAGGGCGCCTTCTCCACCACGATGGTGATGCTATCCTGCACACCGGTGTTCTTCGAAGTCGCGTAGATCTTGGCCGTGCCGGTGCCATTGGCCGTGACGATGCCGAAGGAATCGACACTGGCAATGTTGGAATCGGAGCTGGTCCACAAGAGTTCCGGATCCGTGGCGTCGTCGGGCAGCACGCTGGCGCCCAGAACGAACCGGTCGCCCACATGATAGGTCAACTCTTCCAGTTCGGCGGGGTCCTTCACTTCGCCATCCAGCGAGTCGATCGTAACGCTGTCGACGGGTGTCAGCACCGTCACCAGAATGCTGGTGGAGATCTCTTTGAACTGGAGGCTCGGGTACTTGCTGTACAGTTCCTGAATGTCGTCGGGAACCTTGACCGTTGCCACCAGCTTCACAAAGCCGGGATTCACGGTGTAGACATATCCGCCATTGTAGAACGCGATGTCCTCGCCATCCGCCAGCGGATTGCCCATCTCGTCGAAGTAGGTCCATGTAAAGGCACTGGAAGCGATTTCCTCAGGCACGAAGGTGAAGCCGACCGGAATCTTCATGCCTGGGTAGACGCGGATCTCCGCCGCGTCGGCCACAACGCCCGCCGCAAGATCCACAACTTCAACCGTCACCTGCGCGCGCAGACTCTGATTGGCGTTCGGGACGATGTTGATGATCGTAGTGCCAACCTTCTTGGCGGTAATCTGGCCGTAGGCGTCGACCGAGGCGATGGCCGGATCAAGGGAGGTATAGGTAACTGTCTTGTCCTTGGGCTGTGTCGTCTGGTCGAGCGGATCGTTGAAATGCAGGTCATCCGACAGGTCGTAACGGTAGGCGTCACCCACCAACATGCGAATCCTGTCCTTCTCAACGGTAAACTCGGTCAGCGGAACCAGCACTTCCACCTGGCAGGTGGCCGTCGTTTCATTGTCGGTCCCTTTGTAGATGGTCGCGGTGATTGTCGCGGTGCCCGGCTGGGAACCGGTGACCTTGCAGATCGTGATTCCATTTACAACGGAGGTGACCAGGCTCGCAACCAACGGATCGGAGGACACGTACTCCACCGGCGGCAATACGGTGCCCTCGGGCAGCAGGGACGGAGTGATGATGAAGCGATCGCCCTGGTAGATGGCCTTCTCATCCG
>CALGYL010000353.1 GCA_937934775.1 uncultured Clostridia bacterium | reverse complement strand
ACCGCGACCACGGCCAGCGCGTTCAGAAGATTGTGCTCGCCCGCGACCGTCATCCGGATCTCGCACAGTGCTCTTCCGTTCAGTGCCGCAGTGAAGCTGGCGCGCCCCTCCGGATCGTAGGAGAGGTTTTCCGGGCGCAGGTCGTTCCCTGGGGCAAGACCGTAGGAGCGGGTGTTCCGGCCCGAATCGCGCATCACGCGCAGCACGCGTCCGTCGTCCCCCCAGCCCACGCACCAGCCGTCCTCCGGCGTGCGGCAGGCATATTCCAAAAACGCGCGCTCAATGTCGTCGATGTCCTTGTAGAAATCCAGGTGGTCCTCGTCGATGTTCAGAATCACCGCCACGGTGGGCAGGAACTTGAGGAAGCTTGCGTTGAACTCGCAGGCCTCCACCACGAAGTAATCCTTGTCGCCCAAAAGCGTCGAGCCACCCAGCGCGTCCAATTCGCCGCCGATGTGTACGGTGGGGTGGACGCCCGACTCCACCATTGCCTGAGCCAGCATGGCGGTGGTGGTGGTCTTGCCGTGGGTTCCGCTGATGCCGACGGCGTTTTTATAGCCCTCCATCAATTGCCCGATCAGCTCGCTCCGCTCGATCTGCGGAATTCCCAGACGCTGCGCCTCAGCCCGTTCCGGGTTTTCTGGCGCGATGGCGGCGGTATATACGATGAGGTCCGCGCCGCGAACGTTTTCCGGCCTGTGGCCGATGGCGACCGGGATGCCCTTCTCAATCAGCGCGTCTGTCTTGTGTGACCGGTCCCGGTCGGAACCGGTCACATGATAGCCCAGCCTCTTCATCAGCGGTGCAAGGCCCGACATCGAACTTCCGCCGACACCGATAAAGTGCACGCGCCCGCCCTGAAACGCTTGGATGTGCGCGGTCATATACATTCTTCCTCCCGATAACGATTGTCCATTCTCCAATTATACGACGATGGGACGCCGCCATCAACCTTGGTTTTTACAAACCGCCGGGCCGCGCGTTAAAAATGTGTTGGATTCTCGAAAATGTGTTCGCCGCTTCTTTCGGAATTGCCAAAGTTCCGGTATAATTGTATGGTATGTCCAAATTCTGCCCGGAGGTAACACGGATGGATCGGATCAAGCGCAGCGAGCGGCTGGGCGCGATGGCCGCGGCGCTGATGGCAAGCCCCAACAAAATTCATACGCTGGGAACGTTCTGCGATCTGTTCGGCGCGGCAAAGTCGACGGTCAGCGAGGATATTGAACTTCTGCGCGCATCCTTTGAGGCGTTCGACCAGGGTGAACTGACGACTGTCGCGGGCGCGGCGGGCGGGGTGCGCTACCGCGCAACCGTCAGCCTGGAGCGCACGAGGATATTTTTGCGTACACTGTCCGACCGGTTGAGCGACGCGGGTCGCCTGCTTCCGGGCGGTTTCCTCTATACATCCGACGTCAGTTCCGAGCCGGAGACCGCCGAAATGCTGGGCAGGATTCTCGCGATGCAGTACTACGACCGCGCGCCTGACTTTGTTTTGACAATGGAGACCAAGGGCATCCCCATCGCGATGATGACCGCACGCACGCTGGGTGTGCCGCTGGTCATCGCCCGGCGCGATTCCCGCGCCTACGAAGGGTCCGCCGTCAAGATCAACTACATCGCGGGCGGCAGCGGCGAACGCATCGAGACGATGGCGCTGGCCCGCCGCGCCGTGACCGGCGGCCAGCGGGCGCTGATCATCGACGACTTCATGAAGGGTGGCGGCACGCTGCGCGGCATGGTGGACATGATGGCCGAATTCCAGGCCGAAGTGGTGGGCGTGGGCGTCATGATCTCCACACTGCAGCCTGAAAAGAAGCGGGTGGCGGGCGCAAAATCGCTGATGGTGCTCACCGAGGTGGACGCCCAGCAGGGCCGCGTCACGGTGGAGCCGGCGGAGATGTTCCGGTAAACGACTTCAGCGATACCGGGTGAGCTTACTACAGGTTGAAGCCCCGACGGCGGCCCCGGAATGCCGGTAAAACTCGCCGCACCAAAGATCACTCCCGGCGCGCAAGTCTTTCAGGCGCTGAGGCTTGACAAGCAGGCCTCGCGCCGCTACAATAAACAGGATGATCCGTCCGCGGGGCAGGTCGTCTACATAGGAAAAAAAATAAGGCAGCGGGGGGACGCGGGTTTCCTCGCCGCCATGCTATTTTGGCGGGGTGGATGAATGTACGTCGTGGTGGGGCTGGGAAACCCCGGGAGCAAATACGCGCGCACGCGGCACAATTCCGGCTTTGACGCGGTGGAACTGCTGGCTTCGCGCCACGACATCCGCTTGACGAAGCTCAAATGCAAGGCGCTCATCGGCGAAGGGACCATCGGCGGCGAGCGTGTGGCGCTGGCCCAGCCGCAGACGTTCATGAACCTGAGCGGGGAGAGCGTTTCCCAGCTGATCAACTGGTATAAAATCGATCTGGACCACCTGATCGTGGTCTATGACGACTGTGATTTGCCCGTCGGAGCGCTGCGAGTCCGAGAAAAAGGCTCCGCAGGCACCCACAACGGCATGCGCTCCATCCTCTATCAATTGGGGATCGAAGAATTCCCGCGGGTGCGCGTGGGCATCGGCCGACCGCCGGAAGGCTGGGACCTGGCGGACTTTGTGTTGGCGGGGTACCAGACGGTGGAGGAGCGCAAGGTCGCCTTTGACACGCTTGCAAAAGCGGGTGAAGCGGTGGAAAAGATTATTTTGGAAGGCGTACCCAGGGCGTCGGAATTTGCGAACGCCTGGTCTAAGGAGGAACATGGCTGAGGGCCAAGACCTGATTTTCCGTCCGCTGACGGAGCTTCCCGCGTTTGATCAGCTCTTGAGCACGGTCAGCGCGCCGGGCGCTTCCGCGGTCAGCGGCGTGGACGATTGCCAGCGGCTGCACCTGTTGGCGGCGCTGCAGCAAAGGAGCGGCCGGCCGCTTCTGTTCATCACATCCAGCGGTCCGGGCGCGCAGCGCGCGGCGGAGGACCTGAACCATCTGCTGGGCGGGGGCGCGATGGCGTTCCCGGCGCGGGAGGTGTCGTTTTTGCGCGCCGCGGCGGCCAGCCGGGACCTTGCCATGCGCAGGCTTGAAGCGCTGGGCATGGCCGCGACCGGCCAGCTCAAGGCGGTGGTCGCGCCTGTGGACGCGCTGCTGGACCGGCTGATGCCCAGAAAGCGCTTCCTTCAGGATGTGTTCACCGTCCGGGAGGGCATGCGCCTTGACCCGGGCGAAATGATCGAGAAGCTGATGGAGGCGGGTTACGAGCGCGTCGATGTGACCGAGGCCCGCGGCCAGTGCGCGCTCAGGGGTGGGATTCTGGACGTATACCCCATCGGCCAGCCGAACGCGCTGCGCCTGGAGTTCTTTGACGACGAGGTCGACTCTCTCAGGGATTTCGATGTCATGACGCAGCGCTCCATTGCCCGGCGCAAGGAGGCCACCATCTACCCCGCCGGGGAGATTCTCCTGAACGCGGCCGAAGCGCA
>CALGYL010000352.1 GCA_937934775.1 uncultured Clostridia bacterium | reverse complement strand
CGCAGGCGGCGCCCGGCGAGGCGGGCAGGCCCTTGGCGATGGGCTTGGCGGCCTTCAGCGCCTTGGGGTCAAACTGCGGGTGCAGAAGCGCGTCCAGAATGCGCGGCTCGACCATCATGACGGCTTCTTCTTCGGTGCGCATGCCCTCGCTCACCAAGTCCACCGCGATCTTGAGGGCCGCGGCGGCGGTGCGCTTGCCGTTGCGGGTCTGCAGCATGTACAGCTTGCCGCGCTCGATGGTGTACTCCATGTCCTGCATGTCGCGGAAGTGCTTTTCGAGGGTGTTGGCAACCTTCACGAACTCGTCGTACACTTCGGGCATGACCTGCCGGAGGGTGGAGATTTCCTGGGGGGTACGGACGCCAGCCACGACGTCTTCTCCCTGCGCGTTGATCAGGTATTCGCCGTAGAGCTTATTCTCGCCGGTGGACGGGTTGCGGGTAAAGGCAACGCCGGTGCCGGAGGTGTCGCCCATGTTACCGAAAACCATCGCCTGCACGTTGACGGCGGTGCCCCAGTCGCCGGGGATGTCGTTCATGCGGCGGTAGTAGATGGCGCGGGGGTTGTCCCAGGAGCGGAACACAGCCTTGATGGCCTCAATCAGCTGCACCTTGGGCTCCTGCGGGAATTCTTCGCCCTTCTCGTCCTTGTACAGGGCTTTGAATTTGACGACCAGTTCCTTCAGATCCTCCGCGGTCAGTTCGGTATCGTAATGAACGTGCTTTTCTTCCTTCATCGCGTCGAGGATGCGCTCGAACTTGGACTTGGAGACGTCCATGACGACGTCGGAGAACATCATGATGAAACGGCGGTAGGAGTCATAGGCGAATCGCTCGTTCTGGGTGAGCCTGGAAAGGCCTTGAACGGCCACGTCATTCAGACCCAGGTTCAGAATGGTGTCCATCATGCCGGGCATCGAAGCGCGCGCGCCGGAGCGGACGGAGACCAGGAACGGACTGTCCAGATCGCCGAACTTCTTGCCGCAGATGACTTCGGTTTCAGCCAGCGCGTCGTCAATCTGTTTGAGGATCTCGTCGTTGATCTTCCCGCCGTCGTTGTAGTAGGCGGTGCAGGCTTCTGTTGAGACGGTGAAACCCTGCGGGACCGGCAGGCCCAGGCTGGACATCTCCGCCAGGTTCGCGCCCTTGCCCCCCAGCAAGTTGCGCATAGAAGCGTTCCCTTCCTTGAACAGATAGACATACTTGTGCGCCATGGTACTCCCCCTTACCTTGATTGCTCTCATCATTTAACAGTCGCACCAAATATTATACCGCGTGGATATGGTTTTCATAGAGGCTTATTGTTAAGATTGACATCATTCGTAACAATCTCGAGCGTTATTCCGTGAAGCGCAGCAGCGCAACGCGAGAAAGAGCTGAAGAAACTTCCGTAAATCCTGCGCGTGCGGGAAAGGCACAGGTAATCCACGTAGGCGTCGACAATCCCCTGCTCGCTGTCCCGCTGAAGCGACCGCTTTTCATACGTCAGGATGCGCCCTGGGAATTCCTGCATCAAAAGACGCTCCTCCTCCGGCGAATCGGTGGCCAGAAAAAAGCCAACGTCCGGGTCCTTCTCCGCTTCGCGCCGCATGCGCAGGACAAAGTCCGCCGTCTGGCTGGATTCGATGGATTTTGCGTTGTCTGTCCTTCGAATGTGTATGCCCACGCAGTTGGCGGGGAATTTCCGAATCACCGCGTCCGCGAGCGCCTGGATGTCGGGCGCAGGCCGAAAGATGGAATAGTCGTACTTCTCATATTCGCTCTCCAGACTGTAGCAACTGGAGGCGTAGAGACTCCTGTCGCCCAGCGCCCGGACCGCTTCCGGCGTGAGCGCCTTCTTGGCCTCCCAGTTCTCCACCGTACGGTCGAAGCGCCTGCCGAACGTGCGGTGGGTGAGCTTGCGGGCGATGCTGCGAAGGCGCATCTGCGGTTTGGTCACAAAGGGCCCCTCCACCACCGTCACGCCCTCCGGAAGCGAAAAAAGCCGCGCGCACGGGCAATTCATCCCCGCGTCGCGCAGCCAAACCACCGTCAGTTCCCGGCCCGCTTCCCGCGCGACCGTATAAAAGGAAGCGATGGTTCGCATCCGGTTGCACAGCCCGCCAAGCGGCTCCACATACAGCATTCGCGCACCTCCGCATCAAATGACCGAATAAATTATAGACGATGATGGGGAATCTGTCAAGATAAGGCTGCAAATGGGCAATACCAGATCAAAAATCCCGGCCGGACGACTGTCCGGCCGGGATGCGTTTCAAAAAGACAGGGTTCAGTCGCGGCTCTCGATCTGGATGTACTCCGCGTTCTGCGGCACCGCGCGGTAGGCGGGGCGCATGATGCGGCCGCCGGTCAGGATTTCCTCGATGCGGTGTGCGCACCAGCCGGCGATGCGGGCGGTGGCGAACAGCGGCGTAAAGAGTTCGTCCGGGATGCCCAGCATCCGGTAGACGAGACCGGAGTACATGTCCACGTTGGCGCACATGGTCTTGCGGCCTTCCAGCTTCTCGTTGAGCACCTCGATGCCCATGCGCTCGATGCGCTCCATCAGGTCAAAGTCATCGGCAAAGCCGGTCTTGACCGCCATCTCGTGGGCGTACTTCTTCAGAAGAATCGCTCGGGGGTCGTCCATGGTGTAGACCGCGTGGCCCAGGCCGTAGATCTTGCCGGAGCCGTCGCCCGCTTTCTTATCCCGCACGAGGCGCAGGTAGTCGGCCACGGAGCCGTCCTTTGATGGATCGACTGCGTTCTTACGGACATCCTGGAACATCTCCATGACCTTCTGGTTCGCGCCGCCGTGCAGCGGACCTTTCAGAGAGGAGATCGCGCCGGAGATCGCGCCGTAGGTGTCGGTGCCGGTGGAGGACAATACGCGGCAGGTGAAGGCCGAGTTGTTGCCGCCGCCGTGCTCGGCGTGCATGGTAAGCATCAGGTCCAGCAGGTGCGCCTCTTCGGCCGTAAACTGATTGTCTCTTCTGAGCATGTGCAGGAAGTTCTCCGCCAGCGACATGTGCTCCTGCGGCACGTGCAGGTAGAGCGACTCCCCATCAAAATAGTGCTTCTTGGTAGCGTAGGCGTGGGCCACGATCACCGGCAACCGCGCCGTCAGCTCCATCGACTGGCGCACCACATTTTCAATGGAAGTATCGTCCGGATTGGGGTCGTAGGAATAGAGCGCCAGCACCGCCCGGGACAGTTTGTTCATGATGTTCTTGCTGGGCGCTTTCAAGATCATATCCTCGGTGAATCCGTCGGGCAGCCGCCGGGCCACCGCCAGCGCGCGCAGGTACTGATCCAGTTGCGTACGGTTGGGCAGCTTTCCGATTAACAGCAGATAGCTGACCTCTTCGTAGCCGAACACATTGTTTTTCACGTGGGCGGAGATGATGTCGTTCAGATCGATGCCGCGATAATACAGGTGGCCGTGCATGGGCACCGGCGCGCCGTCGATCATCTGATAGCCCTGCACGCTGCCGATGGTGGTAACGCCCGCCATGACGCCCGTTCCATCCGCGTTGCGGAGACCTCTTTTTACATTGGAAAGCTCAAACTGTTTGGAATCGATGTAATAGCTCTGTCGGATATCTTCGCAAAACTGCCGGACGTACTCCCGAAGTTCCTGCTGCTGAATATACTGCATGGTATCCTCCTTGCAGCCTTGCGGCCCCCATTGGCTTTTGGGCGATTATAGCGCATGCGCGCGAATTATGCAAGCCATTTAACAAAAAATTTCAAATTTACGATTCAAGAAACAACCTAAGGTGTCAGCATGCACAACCGAAAACGTAATCCTGCAGCATCTTGATTTTGGAATGCCTTGTGTTGTATACTGGTGCAAAACGCCTTGTGGAGGAATGTTCAATGCTGAAGCCAACCGCCGCCGGCGCCGTCTGGCGCCGCGGCCGACCGGAGGAGAGCGCGCAGAAGCCCTCCGAGGAAGCGCGTTCGCGCACCATTGCCGGGCGGATCCTGCGCGCCCACAGCGCGGGTCAGCCGCGTACGGACGGCATGCTGCACCTGCGCTTTGACAGCCTGATTTCTCATGACATCACCTACGTCGGCATCGTCCAGACCGCGCGGGCCAGCGGCATGAAGCGCTTTCCGCTGCCCTATGCCTTGACCAACTGCCACAACTCGCTGTGCGCGGTAGGCGGCACCATCAACGAGGACGACCACGCCTTCGGCCTGTCCGCGGCGGTCAAATACGGCGGCATATACGTGCCCGCGAACCTCGCGGTCATTCATCAATACGCGCGGGAGGCGATGGCGCGCTCCGGCGGCATGATCCTGGGCTCCGACAGCCACACCCGATACGGCGCGCTGGGCACGATGGGCGTGGGCGAGGGCGGCCCGGAGCTGGTCAAGCAACTGCTCCTGAACACCTACGACGTGAAGGACCCGGAGGTTGTACTGGTCTACCTGACCGGCTCGCCCCGCCCCGGCGTCGGCCCCCACGACGCGGCGCTGGCGCTTTGCGAGGCGGTTTACCAGAACGGCTTCGCCAAAAACAAGATTCTGGAATTCGCGGGCCCGGGCGTGAAAAACCTGCCCATCGATTTCCGGCTCGGCCTGGACGTGATGACCACCGAAACCGCCTGCCTGTCCTCCGTATGGCAGACAGACGATGTGGCGGAGGCTTTTTTCCGCATGGTCGGCCGCCCGAACGACTTCAAGGCGCTCTCCCCCGACGAAGGCGCGTACTACGACGCGCTGATCGAAATGGACCTGTCTGAAATCGAGCCGATGATCGCGCTGCCCTTCCATCCCTCCAGCGCGCTTTCGATCCGCTCGCTCCTGGAAAACCCGGGCGACATCTTCCGCGCTGCCGAGGTGCGGGAGGGGCTTCCCGCGGGCAGCCTGACCGGCAAGATCTCGGGCGGCAAGGTGTTGGTGGATCAGGGCGTGATCGCCGGCTGCGCGGGCGGCCTGTACGACAACCTGTCCGAAGCGGCGGCCATCCTGTCCGGCGGCTCGGTGGGCTGCGGCGCGTTCTCGCTCTCCTGCTATCCGGCCAGCATGCCGGTGAACATTCAGATTGTCAAAAGCGGCGTGGCTGAAACGCTGATGGAAGCGGGCGCGCTGCTGAAGCCCGCCTTCTGCGGCCCCTGCTTCGGCGCGGGCGACGTGCCCGCGAACGGCGGCCTCTCCATCCGCCACACCACGCGGAATTTCCGCAACCGCGAAGGTTCCAAGCCGAACGAGGGGCAGCTGGCGATGGTGGCGCTGATGGACGCGCGCTCGGTCGCCGCGACGGCCCGAAACGGCGGCGTACTGACTGCGGCAGACCAGATCGGGTACAAACAACCGGCGGCGAGCCAGCCGCCGCTCGACCTCTCCGTCTACCAAAAGCGCGTCTACCACGGCTGGGGCGCGGCAAAAACGAACGAACCGCTGAAGCTGGGCCCTAACATCGCGGACTGGCCCAAATTCGGCCCGCTGAAGGAGCACCTGCTACTGAAGGTCGCCTCGGTTCTGACCGATCCGGTGACCACAACGGACGAACTGATCCCCTCCGGCGAAACCTCCTCCTACCGCTCGAACCCGGTGCGCCTGTCCGAGTTTGCCCTGTCCCGGCGCGATCCGGGCTACGTGGCGCGCTCCAAAGAAGTCCGAGACGCCGCGCCCGAAACCTGGGCTCCCCTGGTGCCCCATCCCGAGGCTACCGACTACGCTTCCCTGATCTGGGCTATACGCCCCGGCGACGGCTCCGCTCGGGAACAGGCGGCCTCCTGCCAGCGGGTGCTGGGCGGCCGGGCCAACTTCTGTGCGGAGTACGCCACCAAGCGCTACCGCTCGAATCTGATCAACTGGGGCATCCTGCCCTTCACCACGGAAGAAGCGCCGGGCGAAGTCGGGGACCTAATCCTGATCGAAAACATTCGTTCCGCCGTCCAGAGCGGCCAGGAGGCGGTGACGGCCACGCGCCTGTCGGATGGCCGCGTGTTCGTCCTCAGGCTGGAAGGCCTGGACAGTGCCCAGCGCCGCATTCTGCTGGACGGGTGTCTGATGAACTACTATGCGTCCACCGCAAAGGAGAGAGAGGCATGAGCCGGATCCCGATGAGCCCCATCGTCGAAATGGATGGCGACGAGATGACGCGCATCCTGTGGAAGATGATCAAGGAGCAGCTGCTGGAACCCTTCGTCCAGCTGAACACGAAGTACTTCGATCTGGGGCTGCCCAGCCGCGACGCGACGGACGATCAGGTGACCCTTGAGGCTGCAAAAGCCGCGAAGGCGCTTGGCGTTTCGGTCAAATGCGCCACCATCACCCCCAACCAACAGCGCGTGGCGGAGTACGGGCTCAAGCAGATGTGGAAGAGCCCCAACGGTACCATCCGCGCCGTGCTGGACGGCACGGTGTTCCGCGCGCCGATCCTGGTGAGCAACGTCAAGCCTGTCATCCCCCGCTGGGTGAAGCCCATCACCATCGCCCGCCATGCCTACGGCGATGTGTACCGCGCCTCGGAACTCCGCGTGCCCGGCCCGGGCAAGGCGGAACTGGTCTTTACCGGCGAGGACGGCAAGGTGCTTCGCGCCTCGGTTTACGATTTCGAGGGGCCAGGCCTTTTACAGGCGATGCACAACAAGGATTCGTCCATCCGCTCGTTTGCACACTCCTGCTTCCGCTACGCGCTGGCGACCGGACAGGACCTATGGTTCTCCACCAAGGACACCATCTCCAAGACCTACGACCAGACGTTCAAGCTGATCTTTCAGGAGATCTACGATTTCAGCTACAAAGCGTTGTTCGAAAAGGCGGGCATCGAATACTTCTATACGCTCATTGACGATGCCGCGGCGCGGGTGGTTCGCTCGGAAGGCGGGTTCATCTGGGCCTGCAAAAACTACGACGGCGATGTGATGAGTGATCTGGTGTCCACCGCGTTCGGGTCTCTGGCGATGATGACCAGTGTCTTGGTCAGCCCAGACGGCGCGTTTGAGTACGAAGCTGCCCACGGCACCGTCACGCGTCACTACTACCGCTACCTGAAAGGCGACGCAACCTCCACCAACCCGGTGGCCACCATCTTCGCCTGGAGCGGCGCGCTCAGAAAGCGCGGCGAGCTGGACGGTAACGCGCCCCTCGCGGACTTCGCGAGCAGACTGGAACAGGCGACGCTCGCCACCATCGAATCCGGCATCATGACTCAGGATCTGGCCACCCTGGCCACCGGATCGCCCAAGTCCGTCACCTCGCAGGCGTTCATCGCCGCCATCGCGGACCGGCTGAAGGGGTAATGGGACGGAAAATGACGGATGCCTTTGACCCGGACCTCCGTTATTTAGGCATTGTCTCCCTCCGGACGCCCTTGTAAGGGCAGCCATTTCATGCGTTTCCCTCTGTGAACAGGACGAAATTCGCCGCGCCGGTAATCGTATCACCGGCGCGGCAGTTTCACGATTTGGAAACTGTGACCTATCCTTCCTCGTTCACCCGGACAATCCGGCAGACCGCCACCGCGCTGGCCTTCCCCTCGCCAGTTGTCAGGTTCTTGGGCGCGTGGATGTTGAGCATGAAGCCTTCCTCGTCGTACTTTTTGTCGATCCCGGCAGCGTATCCTTCTTCCATGGCGATGTGCCGCACACGGCCGATGACCAGCGCCGCCCGGCCACTGCCCGACAAATCCAGTTCCTTCTCCAGCGTGCACTCCAGCGAGAGGAATGCCTCCCGCATGCGCGGAGCCTCAACCGTCCGGGCCGGTTCCCGGCGGAACCCGCCCGCCTCAAATTCGTCCAACTCATCGCCGTTTTGTTGGATGGTTTGGATGCAGGCGTCAAAAAAATCCTTGCTGATGAAATTGACCACAAATTCCCCGGTCCGCAGGATGTTCCTGTACGTATGGGTGTGCCGGTACAGCGGAAGGATCGCGAAATAGCCGTCGCCGTCGCCCGTGAAGCTGCCGGCAAAGTTGAAATTCACATTCGGCTGCCCGTTTTCCTTCAGTGTGGTCACGGCATGCAAAACGCTTGGAATCCCGCACGCATATTCGAAGGGCGAAAAAATATCGTACTGTCCCGGCCAGTCCTGCGCGAAATTTACCGGCCGCCGCGCTCCCATCTCAATTTTCATAAGCCCCCACAGCCTCCTTCCAGTCGACCAGCAGGTTGTATCGCTCCGTCCGGAAGCGGAGGACGCAGTAATTGGCGTCTTCGACGCCGCTGAAGTGATTTTTTAGGCCTTCATACCACATTTCGTTCTTGACAGCCGGATCCGTCTCGACCTCGATCCGGCCGGTCAGCGTGATGTTGTGGTCCGCGGCGCAGAAGCACACGCTGGCGCGGCCGTCGGCGGCGATACGCCGCGCCTTGTTGCCCGTAAGCCCGGTGCAGAATGCGATCCACGCGATGCCGTCCGCCTTCGCCGCGGTGATGGCAGACGCCGTGGGTCCACCGTTTTCCCCGATCAGCGCCAGTACGCAATAGGGCTCCGCACCCTCGCTCGCACCCTCGCTCGCGCCCTGCGCGGTGTTCCGGCTGATGATCTCCCCGGCCCTTGCAATAATTTCCCTGTCCATTTCAGTACGCCTCCCGCTCATTGTTTTATCCATCATAACGGATGAAACAGGACAGCTGCGCGTCCTGTTTGAACTGGGCATGAAAATTTCGCCGCCTCGCGCTCCCGTCCGAACCAAACCTGAAATCTCCACCGTCTTTCGCCATCCCGCGCGTCCTTCTACGGGTTGGGATGAGGATTATCCGGCGGGTTTCCATCGCGTCCGGCGGCTTGCCCGACCTGTCCGTCATAGAGCGCAAGCATTTCCCCGGCGATCTCCCGGAGCGCCTGCGCGAGTGCGGGCGGTTCCAACACCCGCACTTTCTCGCCAAAGCCCAGCAGCCAGCTGATGATGAAATCCCGGTTCGTGTAGCCAATTTCCAGCCTCAGCCGCCCGTCTTCCGTGACGGTATAACAGTCCAGGCCGTACGTCTCTATGATCTGATACCGGACCGACGGCGCAAACAGGGCGACAAGCCTTTCGCCGTCAGTCAGAAACGCGCTGAAATCGCTCCGCTCGGGTAGAACTTCCCGGTCTGGAAAGCGCTCGTCGCACATGGTGAGGTCCCAAAGCCGCGCGAGCTTGAACATGCGCCAGTCCTGCCGATCAAGACAGTAGCCGAACACGTACCACGCCGTCCATTGAAAGATCACGAGGCGCGGTTCGATCCGTCGGCGCGCCTGCCCCTTCTCATAGTAATAGTCGAACGCAATCAGCCGCTGTTCCCGGATCGACCGCTTGATCAAGGCGATCTTCTCCGTCAGACTTCCTCTGTAATGGGAGGCCAGATCGATCACCACCGGTTCCCGGAGCGACACCATGGCGTTCTCCCCTACCGAAAGCTTTGCGAGCGTGCGCTCAATCTGCGACGTATCGGAAACGCTGCCCATCCCCTTGAGCGCCGCGACAATGCCCGACAGCTCCTCCGTGGTCAAGACACTTTTGTCCAGCTTGAAGCCTTCCGCGATCGAGATTCCGCCCCCCGCGCCCTGCTGCGTGACCACGGGAATATCCGCCTGGCAGAGCGCGTCGATATCCCGCCCGATGGTGCGCCGGGTAACCTCGAATTTCTCGGCCAGATACGGCGCGGTCACACGTTCGTTTTGCATGAGAATGATCAGAATGCCTAGCAGCCGGTCCAGCTTCATGCGCCGCGCGCCTCCATCCTTGTTTGCTTTTCAGCGGCAATTCGGCCGATTTTCCCTGTTATTATATCACGAAAACACGACATGAACATGTCTTGTTTCCGTGTGTCCGCATAGAAAAACCCTGGGGAATGCCAGGCGCCTCGTCTTCCCTTTTCTCCGGCCGAGCGCCATAATTCCAAGTATCACAGAAAAAAGCCGCCGCTCGAAATGAGCGACGGCCAAGAAAACCGGGCGAAGATTCAGTTGAAGAACACGGGTTTGCCGGACTTGCCGGACTCGTAGATGGCTTCCAGGATCTGGGTGACCACCAGCGCCTGCTCGGGCTTGACGATCAGGGGCTTCGAGTCGTCCCGCACGTGGTCGATCCACATCCGGGCTTCCACATCCTCGGGCTTTCCGCCCAAGTCGCCGTCGTAGAAGGCCACGCTGCCCGCCGTCAGCGCGGGCTCAATGGTGTACATCTTGGAGAAGCGCTCACCGTTGATGCGAAGGCCGCCGTCCTTGCCCAGCATGTCCGCGCCGGCCTTGTCGCCGCAGAGAATCGTCTTGGCTTCGTTGGCGTCGATCATGTTGAGCGCCCAGGAGCTCTCCAGCACGATGGTCGCGCCGTTCTTCATCCGGACAAAGCCGAAGGCGCTGTCCTCGACGGTGAACTCCTTGGGGTCCCAGGGGCCCCAGGCGTTGGCGGAGTTTTCGTTGTCGCCGAGCTTCCTGAACACGCTGCCCACGACCATGTCCGGCTCGTAGTTGTCCATTTCCCACAGCGCCAGGTCGAGGGCGTGGGTGCCGATGTCGATCAGCGGACCGCCGCCCTGCTGCTCCGCGTCCAGGAACACGCCCCAGGTGGGCACCGCCCGGCGGCGGATGGCCAGCGCGCGGGCGTAGTAGATGTCGCCCAGATCGCCCGCTTCGATGCACTTTTTCAGGTACATGCTGTCGGGCCGGAAGCGGTTCTGATAGCCGATGGTCAGCTTCTT
>CALGYL010000351.1 GCA_937934775.1 uncultured Clostridia bacterium | reverse complement strand
ACAGACGCATGATCCTGACTTTGGACGTAGGCAATACCAACATCAAGGCGGCGCTGTTTGACGGTGAGGAGATGGTGACGTACTTCCGCATCTCCACCAACCGCCAGATGAGCTCCGACGAATACGGCATCCTGATGGTAAACCTGTTCGCCCACAACGGCGTGAGCATGAAGGGGGTCGAGGGCATCATCATGTCGTCGGTGGTGCCTACGGTCAACTTTACGCTGGAGCACATGTGCAGAAACTACTTTGGCATGGGGCCGATGATCGTCGGCCCCGGCATCAAAACCGGCATTAACATCAAGTATGACAACCCGCGGGAGTTGGGCGGAGACCGCATCGCGAACGCCGTCGCGGCCTACGCCATCTACGGCGGGCCCTGCATCACCATCGACTTCGGCACCGCCACCACCTTCGGCGCGCTGTCCGCCAAGGGCGAATTTCTGGGCGGCGCGATCTGCCCGGGGCTGAAGCTGGCTGCGGAAGCCCTGACCGAACACGCCGCAAAGCTCCCCAGGTTTGAACTTGCGAAGCCGGAGAACGTCATCGGACGCAACACCATCACCAACCTGCAGGCGGGCATCGTGTACGGCTATGTGGGACAGGTAACGTATCTTGTAAAGAAGTTCCGGGAAGAACTGAAGGCGCCAAACGCCAAAGTCATCGCGACGGGCGGTTTGGCGCTTCTGGTTGCGGACGAGACGGAATCAATCGATGTACTGGATGGCATCCTCACGTTGAAGGGTCTTAGGATTCTCTACGATCGCAACATCGCTTAGCAGAAAATTGACCATGCCGGTATAGCTGGATAGCCCCGCCGGTTGGCCGCTGAGCCGCAAAAACGCCTCCGCCGTGCGGTCCGCAAAGGCGGAAAAGCCGGAAGCGGCGTCGCCCAGATCGTCGATGCGCGTGAAGTCGTCCCGAACGCCGCCCGTGAATTCCCGGCGGATTTCAAACCACTTGTTCAGGTTGATGCCCCGGAGCGCGTCCATGGCGTAACGCAGCGCGTAGAGGGTACCCGCGTACTGGAAGCGCGCGTCGCCCTTCATGCAGGCCAGGTATGCGGCGTAATTGGCTTCGTCTTCCCGGGCGATTCCGGCGGCGTGTGCCAGTTCGTGGGTCGCCAGGAAGGGCAGCGTGAAGCCGGGTTCGTCCGGGCTGACGATTGCCTCGCCGGTCCAGGGCGCGTAGAGCCCCGCGATTTTAAGTGTTCGCAGGATTTGCGGAAACTTCGAGAATTTAGGCTTTGACAGCGGCTGATCGGTCAGCCCAAGCGACAGGACGGCGTCCCGCGCTTGAAGAAGTGTTGTTTCGGCGGAACCTTCTTTTTCAGGCGCGGCTTCCTCCCGCAGGTCATCCGCCTGCTGTGCGAGCGTGCGCGTAAGCTTCATCAACCGCCAGGTTTCGTAGGCCTCCAGCGCTTTTCCCGGAACGTGGCACAGCGGCACCCACAGGACCGCGTAGATCAAAAGCACCACGGAAAGCGCCAGGGCTACCCCCTTCGGGGGCTTTCTGCGGATCAAGGACCAGAGGAGCAGTGGAAGGATCAGCGGCGCGCCGACCACCATCAGCACTTCGCCGATCGGCCAGCGAATCAGCGCGGTCCCTCGCGCGATCAGGCCCGTCAGCGGCATGGAGATGCGGTCTGCGAACCAGGCGGAGAACCCGCTGGACAGTGTGAAGACAAGCGACAGGCCAAGCGCCGCCGCCAGCGTCCAAAGCGCCTTGCGCATCACAGCCACCTCCGCTACGATCCTATTCAGGAGCCCATGCTTCTTATGAAATTATCCCATAGTGACGTACACAAAATCAAATGTAATAGATGGAAGCAATATCACGGATTTAACACAATTGCGGTATACTCATTCAAATGGCTTGTCTGAAAGGAAGAGGAACATGCAGATCAAACTGGACGTCAACCACATGATGAAGGACTTTCTGGGCGGGCAGGGGATAGACCATGCCCAACTGTCCCAGATGGCGCCCGCGCTGAAGGCAGCCCATGCTCAGGTGGAGGCAAATCGTGGCAAGGGCATGCAGGGCTGGATGGATCTGCCCTATGATCAGGGCGAAATCGTGCAAAAGATCGAGAAAAAAGCAGCGGAAATCCGCGAAGGTTTTGAAGCGTTTGTCGTTTTGGGCATCGGCGGCTCCGCTCTGGGCCCGGCGGCGGTGCATCAGGCGCTCAGCCACCTGCGCTACAACGAATTGCCGGACGGGAAGCGCCCGGGCCCGAAGCTCTACATTGAGGACAACATTGATCCCGAGCGCATGGCATCCCTGCTGGACGTGATCGACGTAAAGAAAACCTGCTTCAATGTCATCACCAAGTCCGGCGGAACTGCAGAGACCATGAGCCAGTACCTGATCGTACTGGAGATCCTGAAAAAAGCCGTGGGGGACGATTATCGCCGCCACATCCTGATCACCACATCCCGCACAAAGGGCTTCCTGATCAAGATCGCCGAGCGCGAGGGCTATGACACCTTCTACATCCCGGATGGCGTTGGCGGCCGGTTCTCGGAACTGTCCCCGGTGGGTTTGATTGCTGCGTCGGTGTGCGGCATCGACATCCGCGGCCTACTGGATGGCGCGAAAGCGATGGACGAGCGCTGCAAGAGCGACGACCTTTGGAAGAACCCGGCGCTGCTCGACGCGGGGCTAATGGTTCTCTCCATGCAGGCGGGCAAGAACGTCTCGGTCATGCTGCCCTACGCGGATTCGCTCAAACTGATGAGCGACTGGTACGCGCAGCTCTGGGCCGAGAGCCTTGGCAAAAATGTGACGTTGGACGGGAAGCCCTGCGCGGTCGGCCAGACGCCGGTGAAGGCGCTGGGCGTCACCGATCAGCACTCCCAACTGCAGCTGTACACCGAAGGCCCCTTTGACAAAGTCATTACCTTCCTGAAAGTGGAAAAGTTCCGCGCCGATATGCCCATTCCGCACGGATGCGACGACATTGCCACCATCGCGTTCCTGGGCGGCAAGTCCCACAACCAGCTGATTGAGGCGGAGCGCGCGGGCACCGAGTACGCGCTGTATAAGTCCCAACGGATGAGCCAGACGATTACGCTCCCCGAGGTGAACGCGCATACCGTCGGCCAGCTTCTCTATTTCTTTGAGCTGGTCACCGCATATGCGGGCGCGCTGCTCAATATCGATGCGTTCAACCAGCCGGGCGTCGAGGAATCCAAGCTTGCCGCCTACGCGGTGATGGGTTTTGAGTCCGAAAAGCACGACGCCAAGCGGGCTGAGATGAAAACCCGACCGGAGCGCAAGGTCGAGTACCTACTGTAAGCAAAAAGGTGGGGGCGCGCTTCAACGCGCGCCCCATTTCGTTTTATGCTTCACCAGATCTGCGCGTTTTGAAACGCAACCGCAAGACGCCCAGCGTCCGCGAGGGAAACGCCTTCGGATCACGGTCAGTGCATGAAGCGGATGCGCTGCGGAAAGACCGCGCACGGCTGTTCGCTGCCTGGGAGGCCTGTCAACCTCGTGCTCTGACAACACTGAATCTTTGGTTCGGGACGGATCCTTTTACGCCCTGCGGTGTCGCTCTTCGCTTGAAATAGCGCTGCTATTCCGCAGCGAAGGCTTCTTGCAGGACGAAAAAATCTCTCGCCCGGAATCCCAATCCTCAATGCTGCCAGAACACTGAACTGCAAACGATGGGAGAAAATGAACAATGCCGAAAAGCCATTTTTATGCCTACATGGCCCGAATGCGGCTGATCAAGCGCTGGAATCTTCGGCGCAGTACCATCGAGGAAAATGACCAGGAGCATTCGCTGCAGGTCGCGATGATCGCCCATGCGCTGGCGGTCATCGGTAAGAGGCGGCTGTTCAGGGTATACGATGAGGAGCTGCTTTTAAAGCTTGCCATTTATCATGAGGCGGCGGAGGTCATCACAGGCGACCTTGCTTCGCCCATCAAGTATTTTAACCCTGGCATCCAAAAGGCATTCAAGGACATCGAGCGCCTCGCCTCCGAAAAACTGATGGGATATCTGCCGGAGGATTTGAGGTCTGAGTATAAGCCGCTGCTCTTTCCCGACGAATCGACAGGGGAATGGAAGTTGGTCAAGGCGGCGGACAAAATCTGCGCCTATCTGAAATGTGTCGAGGAATTGAGCCTTGGAAACCGCGAATTTGCCACCGCGGAGTCGGACATACGCGCCGCGCTCGCCAATATGAACATGCCTGAAGTCGACGAATTTATGCAGGAATACGCGCCCAGTTTTTCGATGGCGTTGGACGAGCTGGACTGAAAACGCTCCAAATGTTTTCGTAAAGTACGCCGCGTACGCTATTCAGCATAAATGCGCAGGGGTGGTTTTGGTATGGTATTCAAAGGACACAAATGCCTCCGAACAAATTTGTGAAGTTCAGTGGTGGTTTTTTTACGGGTGAATGTGTATAATTTACTTAGTAGAGCGATGGCGCATGCGTAGCCGTGCGCGTGCCTGTCGCTTCAATCATGAGGAGGACTAAGCTATGGCAAACGTATCCTTGAAGCACATCTACAAGGTATATGCTGGCAACGTGACTGCTGTAAGCGATTTCTGTCTGGACATCGAGGACAAGGAGTTCATCGTGCTGGTCGGCCCCTCCGGCTGTGGCAAGTCCACCACACTGCGCATGGTTGCAGGTCTTGAAGAGATATCCGAAGGCGAACTCTACATCAGCGATCGTCTGGTCAATGACGTGGCGCCCAAGGATCGCGACATCGCGATGGTGTTCCAGAACTATGCGCTGTATCCCCACATGACAGTTTATGACAACATGGCCTTCGGCCTCAAGCTGCGCAAGACGCCCAAGACGGAAATTGAGCGCCGTGTTCGCGAAGCCGCGAAGATTCTGGACATCGAACACCTCCTCGGCCGCAAGCCCAAGGCTCTGTCGGGCGGTCAGCGCCAGCGCGTTGCGCTGGGTCGCGCCATCGTCCGTGAGCCCAAGGTCTTCCTGATGGACGAACCTCTGTCGAACCTGGACGCCAAACTGCGTGTGCAGATGCGTACCGAGATCACCAAGCTCCATCAGCGCCTGCAGACCACCTTCATCTACGTTACCCACGATCAGACCGAGGCCATGACGATGGGTTCCCGCATCGTGGTCATGAAGGACGGCTTCATCCAGCAGGTTGACACGCCGCAGAATCTGTATGACTTCCCGGTCAACCACTTCGTCGCGGGCTTCATCGGCACACCGCAGATGAACTTCTTCAACGTGAAGCTGACCAAGAAGGCCGATGGCGTTTACGCTAACTTCGGCGATAACTCGATCAAGGTTCCCGAAGGCAAGCTGAAGAAGTTCGTGTCGGACAGCTACATTGGCAAGGATGTCATCATGGGCATCCGTCCGGAGAACATTCACGACGAAGAAATCTTCCTTACCAACGCACCGGAGTCCTCCATCAACGTGGCGGTGGAAATCGTCGAGTTGATGGGCTCGGAGACCTACCTCTACCTGAAGACCACCGGCAAAGAAGACAACATCATCGCCCGCGTTGACCCGCGTTCCACCGCGCGCGGCGGCGACAAGATCAAGGTTGCCTTCGACGCCAACCGGCTCCATTTCTTTGACTCGGAGACCTTTAACACCATCCTTAACCGCTAAGACGTTTTTCGGACGCAGTGAGGCGTTCAACGGCGTTATTTGTTGATTAATTTTCCGCCGCGGGTGGTAAGACGATATTGTCTTATCCGTCTGCGGCGGATATACTATATATGGTATAGTCGGGCGTCCGGCCAGCCGAACGGGAGGAATTACGATGTATCTGGACCATCGCGTGATTGCGAAGATCTCAAGCCTGCTTTCTAAAATCAGCATGAACATCATGCTGCTGGACAACAACGGCCAGGTGATCCTGCCCGAGGACAACAACCGGGAGTTCACGCTGCCCGAGTCGCTGCGACAGAACCCCACTGCGCCGCTGATTTAC
The DNA here is from genome assembly GCA_937934775.1 of uncultured Clostridia bacterium. Taxonomy (GTDB): domain Bacteria; phylum Bacillota; class Clostridia; order Christensenellales; family Aristaeellaceae; genus JAEZHK01. The sequence continues at coordinate 2,979 of CALGYL010000351.1, read as the reverse complement.
GGCGGCTTCACGCTGATTGGGACGGAAGGTTCTCATCCGCTGTTTTTGTGTCTGCCCGGCGATTCCATAGATGTCAGCAACTGCGCCATCCTGTGCGCTGAAATGATCAACATGCTGACCAAGGTTGATCTGCCGCACGCGGACCGCGAACAGTCGCTGCGCTGCATCCTCCGGGAGGAGGTCGAGGGCGCGGAGCTTGAGTCACTGGCGATGGAGCACACCATCCCACTGGAGAAGAACCGTTGCGTGGTGCTGCTACATCTGTCCAACATTGACACGGAGACGACGCTCAACATTCTGGAAAACGTCGCGCCCGAGGCCGGCGGCGATTCCATCGTGGAAATCGACCGCCACACGGTGGTGCTGATCAAGCAGATTGAAGAGCAGGAGGACTTTGAGGAGCTGGAACAGTTGGGCCAGGCGATCGAGTCCACTTTCATCAGCGAAACCAGCTATCCGGTGCACATCGGCATCGGCGAGCCCAAGAAGTCGCTGGCGCAGCTCTCCGAATCCTTCCGCGAAGCGCGCAAGGCCATCGATGTGGGCCGCGTCTATCGGCCGGACAACCATGTCTTTGTCTATCGCAAGCTTCTGCTGGAGCGCTTCCTGGCCGACATCTCCCCGGAGATGAGCCAGAAGTACAATCTGCTCATGTTCAACCGCAAGACGGCGCGGTTGTTCAACGAGGAGATGCTCCACACCATCGAAAAGTTCTTCGAGAACAGCCTGAACCTGTCGGAGACCGCGCGGCAGATTTACATCCACCGCAATACGCTGGTCTACCGGCTGGATAAGGTACAGCGGATCATCGGTCTGGATCTACGCTCCTTCGATGATGCCGTCACGTTCAAGATGATGATGCTGCTCGGCAAGACCGGAGAGCATAAGAATCGGATCTGATCAAAGGATGAGTTCCCCGCGACCCGGCGGCTTCATACGGCGGGGCGGGCAGACCCGGAGACAAGCCGCGGCCTGTGGATTTTATCTTGCCTTAAAAATACCCGTCGCGGCAGGCGATGGATGCTTGAGCCTGGGGTATGGCGCATAAGATGTCTCGATCCTGATTCCTGGAGGCTTTCATGGGCAAGCGGGCAATCGTCTGGCTTTCGGTTCTTTGGATAGTGGTGGTTGTGGCCGGCGTTTCGTCGGCCATTACATTGCGCATCTCCGGCGGCGTATTGCCTTCCTCGGAGCAGTCGGACGGCACGGTGGTGGTATCGCAGGAAGAATACCAGATGATTGAGCGATACCGCCGCTTGGATGAAGTGCGCGGCATCCTCGAAAGTGATTACTACAAGACGCTGGACGAGGACAAACTGGTGCTGGGTGCGGTGCGCGGCATGCTATCGAGCGTCAGCGATCCGTACACCTTCTATTACACCCCCGAAGAAATGCAGCAGATGGCCGAACGCTCGCAAGGCGTGTACGAGGGCGTAGGGCTTTTATTATCCGCCGACAAAGACGGCATGCTGGTGGTCTTGCGCATCTTTGAGGATTCTCCGGCCATCGAGGCGGGCGTGAAGCCGGGCGATATCGTGCTGGCCGTAAACGGCGAAACGGTGGGGGCGAGCGACGCGCGCCAGATGGACGCGGCAATCCAGATGATCCGCGACTTCAGCGGCGAAACGCTGGAACTGACGCTTCGCAGGGGCAAGAAGGTTGAGAATGTCTCTCTCACGCCCAGAACCATCACCATGCAGCGGGTAACCCATCAGGTGCTGCCCGGAGACATCGGCTACATCATGATCTATGAGTTCATGGGCGACGACGCCACCGGCTTCATTTCCGCGGTCAACGACTTGAAGCAGAAGAACGTCAAAGGCCTGATTATCGACATCCGATCCAACCCCGGCGGCCTTTTGACCGACGTGGTAAAAATTGCGGATCAACTTCTGCCCGCAGGACTTGTGGTCTATACCCAGGACCGTGGCGGCGCGCGGGAAGAATACTACTCCGAGGAGAGCCATTGGGATGTGCCGATGGCGGTTCTGGTCAACGGCATGTCGGCCAGCGCGTCGGAGATTCTGGCAGGCGCGCTGCAGGACTACGGTGTGGCCAAGATTGTGGGCGAAAAGTCATACGGCAAGGGGATTGTACAGACCATGCTGCCCTTCCGCACCGATGGCGCGGGGATGCAGCTGACGACCGCCTCCTACTTTACGCCCAAGGGTCGATCAATCCACGGCGTGGGCATCGAGCCGGATGTACTGGTGAAGGCTACCGTCGCGGTAGGCGGCGCGCCGGACCTTGAAAATGACGCGCAGCTCAAGGCGGCTTACGACCTTCTGACCAAGAAAAAATAAAGTGCAGGCCCCGGCTTTCATCGCTTTGAAAGCCGGGGCCTGCGCTTTATTTGCCGCACAGACGGCGGCCGGAAATTATACGCAGCGTACGACTTTTTCTACCGCAAATTGCGGGGCTTCGCACGCTGCCTGGTCAGGGACAAATCGGCGGCCTGGGTTTGCCGCAGGAAAGCCGTCCTTCCGGACACGCGCCGTCGATCCGGCAGCTGGGGCCATACAGGGAGAACAGATCGGGGAAGCTTCGGATCAGGGCAGACTGCATCCGCTCCGTCAGACTCCGAATTTCCCATTGCGCGCGCTCGCAGGAGCGCAGCTTGATAAAATGCAAAAGCTCCCGGGCGTTGATTGTCATCAGAAATTCCGCTGTAAGCCCCGCCAGCGCGTAATAGGACAGGTCTTCCGGGGAAAGTCCGCCTTCGGCCATCGCGCGGGCTTCGAGCGCGTTGTCCCACATAGCATCCAGGTAGATTGCATGCGCCTCCGGATTTTTTCGAATGCTGTCTGGCAGCACATACGCATAGCCGTTCAATGCGGACAGCGTGGGCCTGAAGAGGGGAGAGAGCATCCTGTGGCGCGCGAAGTGGGTCACGCAGGCCAGCGACGCGCCGCCGATCCGGAAGGTGTAGGACAGCGTCTCCAGCTCCCTTGGGCGGGAATCGGCGAGCAGACCCCGATA
>CALGYL010000350.1 GCA_937934775.1 uncultured Clostridia bacterium | reverse complement strand
GAAGCTTCCTTGGCTACGTCGGTGCCGGAGATGCCCATCGCCACGCCGATGTCGGCCTTCTTGAGCGCGGGCGAGTCGTTCACGCCGTCGCCGGTGACCGCGACCACATGGCCCAGCGCCTGCAGCGCGCTGACCACCTGCAGCTTCTGCTCGGGGGCGACGCGGGCGAAGATGACCTCGCCCTTCAGCGCTTCCTCAAGCGCCTGCTCGCTCATCTTGGAAAGCTCCACGCCGGTGACGATGCGGGGCCTGTCGCCCTCCACAATGCCGATGCGCCGCGCGATACTCTCGGCGGTCAGGCCGTAGTCGCCGGTGATCATGATGATGCGGATGCCCGCGCGGTGGCAGCGCTTGACGGCGTCGGCTACCTCGGGCCGCGGCGGGTCGGCCATGGCCACCAGGCCCAAAAAGGTCAGGTCGGCCTCAATCAGTTCGGGTGTGTAGCCGGACAGGCTCACAGACATCTTGCCTGCGTCCAGCTTGCGCTCGGCCACGGCCAGAACGCGCAGCCCCTTGGAGGCGTACTGGTCATTGACTTCCATGATGTCCTTGGTGGTCTCCTGGTCCATCGGCTGGTCCTGCCCGTTCACGCGCAGGCGGGTGCAAAGATCCAACACCTCGCGGGGCGCGCCCTTGATGAAGGCGACCTGCCGGCCGTTCTCCTGATGGATGGTGGACATGCGCTTGCGGCCGGAGTCAAAGGGAAGCTCCCGGAGGCGTGGCAGCGTCATGCGCTCCTTTTCAAGGTCGATGCCGCCCTTTTGCGCCACCACCAAAAGCGATGCCTCGGTGGGGTCGCCCAGAACAGTGTAGCGGGCCGAATCCTCGCCCGGCGGCACCAGTCTGGCGTCGGTGCACAGCGCCGCCGCGGACAGAACCCTGCGGATCTCGGAATCGAGGGCGGTGTCCTTGCCGTTTTCCAGGATCTGGCCGTCGGGCGCGTAGCCGACGCCGGTGACGGAAAGCTTCCGTCCGGGCAGCCACAGGTCGCTGACGGTCATCTCGTTCTGGGTCAGGGTGCCGGTCTTGTCGGTGCAGATGACGGTGGTGCAGCCCAGCGTCTCCACGGAGGAAAGTTTTTTAATCAGCGCGCCGCGCTTGGCCATACGCTGAACGCCCATCGCCAGGGACAGCGTCACCGTGGGCAGCAGGCCCTCGGGCACGAAGGCCACGATCATGCCCAGCGCGAAGATAAAGCTCTCCGCCAGGTCCGCGCTGGCCAGCGATATGGCCAGGACGAACAGCACCACGCCGATGGACACCGCCATCACCGACACGATGCGGGTGATGTTGTTCATTTCCTTCTGCAGCGGGCTTTGCGCTTCGGTCAGCGACTGGGTGAGCCCGGCGATCTTGCCGAATTCGGTATTCATGCCGGTGGAGTAGACCACGGCCCGGCCGGTGCCGGCGGAAACGCTCGTGCCCGCAAACACCAGGTTGGGCATTTCGGCGCGGGTCAGATCCTCCCGAAGCACCTGATCGCGGGCCTTGTGGACGGGGTTGGATTCGCCTGTGAGCGTGGACTGATTGACCTTGAGGTCGTTGTCCTCAATCAGGCGGCAGTCCGCGGAGATGCGGTCGCCCTCCGCCAGAAGCAGCACGTCGCCGGGCACCAGTTCTTCGGCCAGTACGCGGGCTTCCTCGCCGCTGCGGATCACGCGGGCGTAGGCAGGCAGCATTTTTTTCAGGGCCTCCGTCGCCTTTTCGGCCCGGAATTCCTGAAAGAAGCTGAAGCAGCCGTTGATGATGTTGACCAGGATGATCGCAACGCCCAGTTGTGGCATTTGCGCCACGAAGCCGACGATGGCGCCCACCCAAAGAAGGATGGCCATCAGGTGTGTGAAGTTGGACAGGAATTTCACGATCAGCGGCTTGCCCTTTTTCTCCTCCAGCGTGTTGTGGCCGTACTTCTCGAGGCGGCTGAATGCCTCTTCTCGGCTGATGCCGGCGCTGCTCGTCTCAAGGGCCGCGTAGACGTCCTCTTCTCCCAGCCGCTGAAGCACGAAATCTTCGCCCGATCCGACGGCTTTCGGTTGCGTACTCATAGGGTTTCCTCTTCATCTTCTCTCTTTGTGTGGTTGGGATACCCGGCCCGGTGTTTTGCCTCTCCACCAGTATGCGCGTGGCTCTGTGGAAACAATGCATTCCGGCCCGATCCCGACGTATATGGGATTATAGCGTTTTTTTTTAGAATTGCAAGATAAAAACCGCGTTACATCGACAATTAACAACTTATCGGACAAATGGAAGTTGTTTTGCTGCGCAGACCTGTTTTTTATATGCGTTATGCGGTAACGGAAAGCTTTTGTTCAGTTGCGGCGGGCCGGATTTCACCCAAACGCGTGTAGAGAACCCCGGCGGCGTTCGCCCTGTCCGTCCACTTCGCAGAGAGTCTCGGCGAGATGGTCTGCGCGTCTACGGCTGCTTTCTCGGGCGCGCCGGCGGCGTCCGCGATATCCGCGGCGCCGGTTTCGGGGGTGGAGTTCTCGAAGCGATTTGATTCTTGCGCGTCGTTCAGGGCCTCCTGCGCCGCCTGCCGCAGTTCTGCCCGATCCTGCTGGCGGGTTTCGGCCCGGGCGTCTTCCAGCGCCTGCCGCCGCTCAAGATCCGCCTGTTCCCGGGCTTCCGCCTGCGCCTTATTCACCGCATCCTGGGCCGCCTGGCTCTGCTGGGCGGCGGTGTGCATGGAATCGGCGGCGTAACCCGCGGCGCGGTCCATGCCCGCGTCGTCGCCCTTGGCCTTGGCCTGGCGGTAGACGCCCATCGATACGTTCGCCGTTGCCGCGCTGGAAGACGCATTCGTCATGGCGCGCATCACGTCGGGTGTGATCAGGTTCATGACGGCGCCTCCTTTCGCGGCTCTTTTGGTTCATGCGGTCGCCGTATAGAATAATCTGATAAGCTGAAATACTTCGGCGGCAAATCCGCCCGCCGTCACGCGGTGTAGGTTACCTTGTTTTCCGGGGCCTTGCCCTTGACCGTTCCCTGGTGGGTGTAGAGCACGCCCTTTTCCGCCGCGCCTTCCGCCGGGCGCGGGGCGTCGTCCGGGCCGGAGGGATGATGGGATTCGCCCCCGTGGCCGGAGGCTTCCCCGCCATGGTTGCGGCCGCCGCCGTCCTCCCGGGTCTCCTCGACTTCCTGAGCTTCCACCTGGGCTTCTGTGCGGGCCACTTCCAGTGCGCGGCGTCGGCGTTCCCGGTCCAGCGCGCGGGCCTGAATTTCGGCCTCCCGCTGCAATTGCTGCTGCCTTAGGCTCTCCTGCGCCTCAATTTCCACCTGCGCCCTGTTCAGCGCGACTTGCGAGGCCTGGCTGGACTGAATGGCGCTGTTCATGGTATCTGCATAGGTGGCGGCGGGGCCCGCGTCGTCCGCGCCCTCCCTGGGCCTGGCCTGACGCAGGGTGGCCATCGACAGCGTGGTCAGCTTCAGGCTGCCCGCCGCATCCGCAAGCTGACGAATGGCATCAATTGAGATGGGACTCATCCCGCTTCGCACCTCCCCGACCGAACGCCTCTACGCCTACAGTATCCGCTATTTACGGCCGGAATGCAAGATCCTGCAACGAAAAACCGATGGGGCCGCCCTTGGGCGGCCCCATCACAGACCATCAACAAACAGCCACTTCCCGGTTCTTCCGGAAAGTGGCTGTTTGTTGATGGTCTGAAACTCCCCGATAGGGAGCTTTTTTGACAGCCTGGGGCCGCCCTTGGGCGGCCCTACTGAGCATCAAAAACCCGTATGGTTTTTTGATGCGATGGAAGAAGCGCTTCGTGCGCCTGAAATCCTGCCGGATTTCCGTGCGGCGCACTGACTGTTGATACTGTTTCAACCACCAGTGCGCGCACTGGAAGTAGAAACACGCTTCCGGCGCACAGGTCGCCGGAAGCGAATGAAGCAGAACGGGACTTTGTTGATGGCCTGTGGGGCCGCCCAAGGGCGGCCCCATGCAAATCGCCGGAAAAGCCCGCTCTGGTTTCCTCGTTTCCGGCGGCCTGCGCGCATGCATTACTGTTCCGGGAATGTGATGACAATGCTGGTGCCTTTGCCCACCTGACTGGACAGCGAAACGCTCGCCCCGTGCACGGCGGCGCTGTGCTTGACGATGGAAAGGCCCAGGCCCGTGCCGCCCGTCTCCCTTGCATGGCTGTGGTCGACGCGGTAGAACCGCTCGAACACCCGGGACTGATGCTCCGGCGGAATGCCGATGCCCGTATCCCGCACGGTCAGCGTCACGCGGCCCTCCGCCTGCCGGACGGACGCCTCCACGCTGCCGCTCTTCACGTTGTACTTGATGGCGTTGTCGCAGAGGTTGTAGACCATTTCCTCCAGGATCTTCTCATACCCCAGGATGGTCAGATGCTCGCCGGTGGCGAAGAGGGCTACATCCCGCCGCTCGGACAGCGGCTGGAGGCGGCGGACCACCGCTTCCGACAGGCTCAATAGGTCGACCTTCGCCTTTTCCGGCATCCGGGCCTTTTCATCCAGCCGGGATAAGCGCATCACGTCCTCAATCAGCGCGATAAGCCGGGTGGCCTCGTCGTAGATGCGGGACGCGAAGTCCTGCATGTCGTCGGGGCGGGCGGTGCCGTTTTTCATGATCTCGGCGTAGCCGCTGATGGAGGTCAGCGGGGTCTTGAGCTCGTGGGAGACGTTGGCGGTGAACTCCCGGCGGCTGCGCTCGGCGCTCTCGCGGTCGGTGATGTCCAGCGCCAGGATCACCATGCCCTTGCCGCCGCCCGGCTCCACCGGGTTTCCGATCAGCTGGTAGATGCGGTCGCCCATCCGGAGTTCGGCCTCGGCGCTCTCGCCGCGGGCGGCGCGCTCCACCACGCTCTCCAGGGCCACGGAGCGGTTGATGGACAGAATGGGCCTGCCCACGTAGGCCTTGGGATTGACGCCGAAGATCTCCGCCGCGCTCTCGTTGATGGACAGGATGTCGCTCGAACCGGAGAGGAACACCATGCCTTCTCGCATGTGGGCGGTGACGGCGGCGAATTCCCGCCGGTTCTCCGTCAGTTCCTGCATGCGCTTTTCCAGTTCCTCCCGCTGTCGCTGCATCCGGGACAAAAGCGGACTCAGTTCGTCGTACACGTCGTTTTCCAGCGGCTGGTCGAGGTTGAGCGTATTGATGGGGGAGACGATGCGCCTGGCCATGACCCTGGCCAGCAGCATCGAGAGCAGCCCCACGCCCAGAAGAATCAGCAGAAATATCGGTAGCATCTGGAGCGTCAGTCCCATGACGCTGCGCTGGGTGTTGGAGATCCTGAGAATGTTGCCGTCGTCGGTCTTGATGGCGAAGTACAGCGTCTCCTGGGCCAGCGTGTCGGAATAGCGGTAGGATTCGCCGCTGCCGGTTTTGAGCGCAGCCTGAATCTCCGGGCGGTCCAGGTGGTTTTCCATGGTTTTTACGTCGGCGGTGTTGTCATAGAGCACCGTGCCGTCCGGCGCCACCAGCGTGATGCGGTTGTCGGAGAAGAAGCCGCTGAAATAGCCGTCCTCATTGCTTTCCTTCGTCAGCGCGTACAGAAGGTAGCCCGCCTCGGTTTTCAGTTCGTTTTCCAGCTGCCGGGTGTTGACCTGATACAGTGTCGCCATGATGATGCTGGACGCCAGAAGCGCCGCGCACAGCGCGAAGACGAAGATGATTCTGAAAATTCGATTTGTCATTTCATCCTCCGAAGCGGTAGCCGACGCCGCGGACGGTCTCCACCATGCCGCCGGCCTCGCCCAGCTTCTGCCGGAGCGTCTGAACATGTACGTCCACGGTGCGGGTGCCGCCGCCGTAGCCCAGGTCCCACACGCGTTCGAGAAGCTTCTCCCGCGTGAAGGCTGCGCCGCGGTTCTCCATCAGAAAGCGCAAAAGCTCAAATTCCTTCAGCGTCAGCTGAACCGGCCCGCCCGAAACCGTCACCATGTGCCGCCGGGCGTCCACGGTCAGGTCGCCCACGGTGATGGCTTCCGCGTCCACCTTGGCCTGAATGCGCCGGAGAATGGCCTTGACCCTGGCGACCAGCTCCATCATGCCGAAGGGCTTGGCGATGTAGTCGTCCGCGCCGGCGTCCAGGCCCACCACGGTGTCGTACTCGGTGTCCCGGGCGGTGATCATGATCACCGGGATGCCGGCGGTCTGGGCCGAGGCCCTGAGCCGCCTCAGGATGGACAGACCGTCCTCACCGGGCAGCATGATGTCCAGCAGGATCAGTTCCGGCGTGGTCTCCGACATCGCGGTGAAAAAGGTGCCCGCGGCTGAAAAGCCCCGAGCCTCCAGGCCCGTCTGCCGGAGGGTGTACACCACAAGATCCCGTATGTTGGGATCGTCCTCCACGTAGTAGATCATATGGGTTCTCCCTTGTGGCGGCCGGTGAGCGCGAATTCCACCCATTCGGCGATGTTCTGCGCATGGTCGCCGATGCGTTCAAAGTATTTGGCGATCATCAATAGGTCCACCGCCTGCTCGCCGCTGGAGGCGTCCATGCGGATGCACTCGATCAGTTCGTACTTCACGATGTCAAACAGATCGTCAATCACGTCGTCCATCTCGATGATCTGGCGGGCCAGGACCAGGTCGCGCTTGACGAAGGCGTCCACCGAGCCAGTGACCATGCGGATGGCGGCAGAGGCCATCTGGGTCAGGTGCTCCAGCTTTTTGATGTAGGGCTTTCCGGCCAGGTAGATCACGAGGCCGGAGATGTCCGCGGCCTGGTCGCCTATGCGCTCCATGTCGGTGATCATTTTCAGCGCGGCGGAGATCAGCCGGAGGTCCCGCGCCACCGGCTGCTGCTTGAGCAGCAGCTTCATGCACAGCGTCTCGATGTCCCGCTCCTTCTGATCCACCTCCTGGTCGAAGGCGATGGCCTTGGCGGCGGCGGTCACGTCCTGATCGATCAGCGCCTGGGAGGCGCTTTCGATGGCGTGCTCGATCAGGGCGCCCATTTCGATCAGCTCCCGGTTGAGCCGGTCCAGTCTTTCGTCCAGCAGGTTGCCCATTATCCAAACCTCCCGGTGATGTAATCCTCGGTGCGCTTGTCGGCGGGGATGGAAAACAGCTTCTCGGTATCGCTGAACTCGATCAGATCGCCCAGAAGGAAGAAGCCCGTCAAATCGGAGATGCGCGCGGCCTGCTGCATGTTGTGGGTCACGATAACTATAGTATACTTCTCCTTCAGGCTCACCGCAAGGTCTTCGATCCGGGATGTGGAAATCGGATCCAGCGCGCTGGTGGGTTCGTCCATCAGGAGCACCTCCGGCTCCACCGCCAGCGCCCGGGCGATGCAAAGCCGCTGCTGCTGCCCGCCGGAGAGGCCCAGCGCGTCTTTTTTCAGCCGGTCCTTGAGCTCATCCCAGATGGCCGCGTCCCGGAGAGATTTTTCCACGATGTCGTCCAGCTTGGCGCGGCCCTTGACGCCGTGGGTGCGCGGGCCGAAGGCCACGTTGTCGTAAATGCTCATCGGGAACGGGTTGGGTTTTTGGAACACCATGCCCACGCGCTTGCGCAGCACCGTCACATCCATGCCGCCGTAGATGTTTTCGCTGTCCAGGAGGACATCACCGGTAATCCGGACGCCCTCCACCAGGTCGTTCATGCGGTTGAGGGTTTTGAGCAGCGTCGACTTTCCGCAGCCGGAGGGGCCGATCAGCGCGGTGATCTTCCGGTCCTGAATCGTCATGTCGATGCCCTTCAGCGCCTGAAAGCCGCCGTAGAACAGGTTGAGCTTCTGTATTTGAAATTTGTCCATGTTATCTCCTCGTCAGACGCTTTGCCGCCCATCCGGAAAGCGCGTTG
>CALGYL010000349.1 GCA_937934775.1 uncultured Clostridia bacterium | reverse complement strand
ATAAAATTTGCGCCCAACCCGACAGGGCTGAGCGCCTTTGTTGATGGTCTGAACGAGGGACCGGGCGTTTACCCGGTCCCTCGTTTAGGCGCGTTCTGTTAGCGATGACGCGACATCATACGCTCCTGCGCCCTGTTCCTCTCGGGGTCAATCTCGGGCCTCGATTCGGGCACGCTTCGTTAGCGCTGGCCCGACATCGAGCGCTCCTGTGCCTCGATCATCTTTTTGACCATAGAGCCGCCGATGGAGCCGGCGTCCTTGCTGGTGAGGTCGCCATTGTAGCCGTTCTTCAGGTTGATGCCCAGTTCAGTGGCCACCTCGTGCTTCATGTTCCACATTGCCTGACGGGCTTCGGGGACGTTGATCTTGTTGCTGGAAGAAGTGTTCGCCATGGTTCATCGCTCCTTTTCATGAATGATTTGGTTCAACCGGACTTACTTGCCGGAAGCCTGGTTCTGGTAGTCGGTGATCATCTTCTTGACCATGTATCCACCGACATAGCCGTTATCGCGCGAAGAGAGATTGCCGTTGTAGCCCTGCTTCAGGCTGACTCCAAGCTCGCTGGCGACCTCGAATTTCATCTTCTCCAGCGCCGCTCCGCTCTCACGAACGTTGATTTTGCTCCTGCTCATCTTTTCACCTCCTGAAAAAGTCTGATGTTATTGTGACCCCGTTCGAGCTTTTTAGACTGGTAGTTTTTTGCGAGCGTCATGGGCGTGGATTTATTACGTCATAATAGCCCGCCTGTCGCGCGAAAATTAACAAAAAAGCCCGCGCCGCAGACAAATCCGCGGGCGGGCAGGAACCTTGGGTGACCGGTATATGTTCAGTTGTTGCGCTTCACAAGGTCAGGCAAAAACACTTTCCCGCGCTTTCAGCCCAGACAGGCGCGGATGGCCGCGGTCATGAATTTCGCGGTGCCTTCGCCGGCCTTGTCGATGTTTTTTGCAAAGCGCTCGTCGGCTTCGTACATCGAAGCCAGGCCCAGCAGGATCTCGTCCGTGCAGTCGTAGAAGTTGCGGGTGATGACATCCTGCCATTTCCGGACCAGCGCCTTAGCCTCCGGGCTTTCCGGCGCGGTGCCGACAAGCTTCGCAAAGCCCGCGAAAACCGCCTTGGTTTCCTGGTCCACGCGGGCCCAGTCTGCCTTGCCGAAGGACGCGGCTTTCGCCTGGGACTGCCTGTATGCTTCGGTGTCGCCCCAACGCTCCCTCGCCTCGTCTGCGTACTTGGTCTTGGCTTTTTCAATTTCCGACATGTCGAATGCGTTCAAGTCCATGATGACCTCTCCTTCCAATGCGCGTCCGGCGAGTGCGATCAACCGGTCCAGGCGGCTTCGCTGCATTTCCAGCAGCGCCTTCTGCCGTTCCAGCGCCTCCCGGGCGTCGTAATCCGGGCGGGAACGAACGCGCAGGATCTCGTCGATGGAAAAGTCCAGTTCCCGGAAGAACAGGATCTGCGTAAGTTGGCTGATTGCCTCGTCGCCGTACAGGCGGTAGCCCGCGTCCGTGATGGCGGTGGGCTTCAATAGCCCCGCCTGGTCGTAGTAGCGCAGTGTGCGCGCGCTCACGCCCGCCATCTTGGCCAGTTCTCCGACGGTGTACATTCGTTCGCCTCCCTTCGGACAGAGCATAAGCCATGACGCAGCGTCAAGGTCAATGGGCTTGAATGTTAATTCTCTGATTGCCGATCGTTTTTTGAAGTACATGACGCGAAAACGGGCGCGCCTCAAATTGCGACGGTGAAAACGGTTCAGTTCATCGCGATTTCACGCAGCTGTTCGGACAGCGACTCCTGCGCCAGCGCGATGACCTGCTTTGCTTCATCGGAATCCGGACGCTTGAGAAGGCTCCGCGCCTCCTCGTGCGATTCTTGCAGAAGCCGCCCGTCGGCCATCTGCCAGAGGCCGAGGGAAGCGCCGCCCGACTGCCGGTAGCCCAGTACGTCGCCTGGGCCGCGGTTTTCCAGATCCTTCCTGGCGATTTCGAAGCCGTCGTTGGTGGCGGTCATCAACCGGAGCTTATCGTTGCTCTTCGCCATCAGGAAGCACCAGGATTCCTGCGCGCCGCGCCCCACGCGCCCGCGCAGCTGGTGCAGCTGCGCGAGGCCGAACCGATCCGCGTTCTCCACCACCATGACGGAAGCGTTGGGCACGTTGACCCCCACCTCGATGACGGTGGTGGAAACCAGGACGTCCAGTTCGCGCTTCCGGAACGAATCCAGCACGCCGTCTTTTTCCGCGCTCTTCATCTTGCCGTGCACAAGCCCCACGCGAAGGCCTTTGAGCGCCCGGTCCTTGAGTTCCTCGTACACCGCCTGCGCGTTTTGCGCGTCGATGGCTTCGGATTCCTCTACCAGCGGGCACACAACGTACACCTGACGCCCCTCGGAGACCTCTTTTTTCAGGAAGCCGTACAGCGCGGCGCGCTTTTCGTCGGGCACTACGCGGGTCTTGACCGGAGTCCGTCCGGGCGGCAGCTGGTCCACCACCGAGATGTCCAGATCGCCGAACAGAATCAGCGAAAG
>CALGYL010000348.1 GCA_937934775.1 uncultured Clostridia bacterium | reverse complement strand
GAGTTCTCCTACCTGGGGAAGGACGCGAAGCGGGTCGTGATTGACGCGCCCCGCGCCATCGCGGACAGGGTATCACCGAAGCTGCGCATCTTCGTGGAGCACCCGGAGGGCGCGGAGACCTTCCAGCCCTATTGGGACTTCGCCGAAAAGGACATTCGCACGCTGACCGAGTCCCGCGCCCGGGAGATCTACGGCGAGGAGCTGCCGCAGATCGTGCGCGCGCGCATTGACAAGGAGCTGGGCTCCATCATCGGTTACGGCTTCTCCACGCTCTATGATATCGCGGTCAAGCTGGTCAAAAAATCACTGTCGGACGGCTACATCGTGGGCTCGCGCGGTTCCGTCGGCTCCTCCTTTGTCGCCAACATGACCGGCATCACCGAGGTCAACTCGCTGCCGCCCCATTATGTGTGCCCGAAGTGCAAACATTCGGAGTTCAATGTGCCGGAGGAGTACACCTGCGGACTGGACCTTCCGGACAAGGACTGCCCGGTGTGCGGCGTACTGATGAACCGGGATGGCTTCGACATCCCCTTCGAGGTCTTCCTGGGCTTCAAGGGCGACAAGGTGCCCGACATCGACCTGAACTTCTCCGGCGAATATCAGCCCAAGGCCCACGCCTATGTAAAGGAGCTGTTCGGCGAGGAGAATGTGTTCCGTGCCGGCACCATCGGCACCGTGGCGGACAAAACCGCCTTCGGCTATGTGCTCAAATACCTGGAGGAGCGGGAGATGACCGCCACCCAGGCCGAGAAAGAGCGCCTGGCCAGGGGCATCACCGGCGCAAAGCGCACCACCGGGCAGCACCCGGCGGGCATGGTGGTTCTGCCAAAGGGCTACGAGATTTTTCAGTTTACGCCGATCCAGCGTCCGGCGGACGATACGGACAGCGACACCATCACCACGCACTTTGATTTCAGCTCCATGCACGACGTGCTGGTCAAGCTGGACATTCTGGGCCACGACGATCCCACCATGCTTAAAAAGCTGGAGGACCTGACCGGCATCTCGCCCCAAAAGGTTCCGCTGGACGATAAAAAGGTGTTTGAGCGGATTCTGTCGCTGTTTACAAGCCCCGAGGCGCTGGGTGTGACGCCTGAGGAGATCGGCGCGCCTACCGGCACGCTGGGCATTCCGGAGTTTGGCACGCGCTTCGTCCGGCAGATGCTGGTGGATACCCAGCCCCATTCAATGGAGGAACTGATCCGCATTTCGGGTCTGTCCCACGGCACCGACGTTTGGGTGGGCAACGCGCAGGACATCATCAGGGCGGGCATCGCGCCGCTGAAGAAGTGTATCTGTACCCGCGACGACATCATGAACCAGCTGATCAAGTGGGGCGTGGAGCCGAAGACCGCATTCACCATCATGGAGTCGGTCCGTAAGGGCAAGGGCCTGAAGCCCGAATGGATCCAGGCGATGCAGGCCGCGGGCACGCCCGATTGGTTCATCGAGAGCTGCCAGAAGATTAAATACATGTTCCCGAAGGCCCACGCGGTAGCCTATGTGACGATGGCGCTTCGCATCGCCTACTTCAAAGTATATTATCCGGGCGCGTACTACGCCTGTTTCCTGAAACGGAACGCGGAAGCCTTCGACGGTTCCACGATGGTGGCGCAGCTTCCGGTATTGAGGGCGAAGCTGCTCGAACTGCAGGCGCTGGATAAGGACGAGAAAGCCAAGAAGGAAGATCAGATCGGCCTATACGAAATCCTGATCGAGATGGTCTCCCGCGGCATTGCCCTCAGGCCCGTTTCGCTCTACGAGTCCGACGCGGAGAATTTCCTTCTGATGCCGGACAACACCATCCTGCCGCCGCTGTCGTCGCTGCCCGGCGTGGGCCTTTCGGCCGCGCAAAATCTGGCCAGGGCCAGGGACGAAGGACCGTTCCTCTCCCAGGAGGATATGACGCGGCGCAAGGTGGCGAAGTCCGTGGTGCAGGCGCTCTCGGCCAGCGGCGCTTTGGGAGAATTGCCGGAGACGAGCCAGACGACGCTGTTTGATTTTGGCTGAACGGGTTAGTACTCCGCCGTCGATGGGCGCACCGGGCGGCAATGGCTGCGGGGCAAGCGCGTAAACGGATTCGGAACAATTGCTTGCCGGGATACGTCATATGGGAAAATTCGAAGCGGTTTCCTTGGGGGGTGTGGCTGTGAGGCGTGGTTGGTGGTTGGCCCTTATGCTGTTTCTGGTGATGACGGCGGCGGCACATGCGGAAGGTCCCGCGGTGGCGCTGAATGTGGGCGACAGCTGCGCACTCGTTGCGCAGGATGGCACGGAGTTGGTATCCGCCGGGCGGTATGCCGACATCGAGCCGATTACCGCCCAGCCGCCCTACTACTACGCCGCCTATCAGACGGGTGGCGAGGAACCGGACAAGGTTGGGCTATTGGACGAAAGCGGCCGGCCATTGACCGATTTCTCCTATGAATACCTGACCGGGATCGGAGACAAGATCTGCTTTAAGCAGGATGGATTCTTCGGCGTGATGGATTTTTCGCAGAAGGTGGTCGTGCCCTGCGCATACACCAGCATCGTGGACAATGGGGAAGGCGGGTATCTTGCGCTGGCCACAGACCCCTACGACGAGCGGGCCGACGGCGTCTACTACATCGACGCCTCCGGCAAGGAGACCGCCACCGGCATCCGAATCCTGTTCGGCCTGACTGATTTTTCAAACAGCCTGATGCCCGCGCTGTCCGCCGAATCCGGCCGCACCGGATACCTGAATACCAAAGGCGAATGGGCGATCTCCGCCCAGTTCAGCTACGCGGGACCTTTTGAGGGCGATTTTGCGGATGCCTCCATTGACAGCGGCACCGGCCTGATCGACAAAACCGGCAACTGGCTGATCACACCCAAATACCAGACGCTTTCGCTGGCCGGCTCCGGAAGCATTGTCGTCGCCCAGACCGACAGTACCCGGATTGAGCTGATCGATCCCAAGTCATTCCAGATCATCAAGGAGTTTACCGGCGAGGACATCTATTACGCCGCCTCGCCTGACAGTCCGCTGGTCACGGTCTACCTGGGCGATAAGATGACGCTGGTGGACTCGAAGGGCGGCGAGGTATTGTCCGCGCCGGCTACGGACAGTTCCGTCGAGAGCGACGGCGACCGAATGATCCTACGGGAAGGCCCTTGGGGCGAAAAGAACGCGACGCTCTGCGATCTGACCGGCAAGCGTCTGGCAGGCCCCTATCAGGACATCTGGCGGGTCACCGGCGATACCGGAAAACCTTACTACGCGTTTTCCTCCTTTGATACTCAGACGGAGACGCTGGACGGCGGCGACTATCCCTACCAGAACGAGGTGCCCGACACCCGCAGGACCGGCCTCATGGACGCGGACGGAAAGGAACTCTGGCAGCCGGACAACTACAGCGAGCTCTACTCCCCGGTGGATGGATTGTTCACCGTGCAGACCCCCGGCAAGGCGGGCGTCATGAAGGCGGACGGCACGTGGCTCATAAGCTATAACGTCGCTGAGGACGACGCGGAGTAAACCGGGCTTGTGCCAAAGGGCGTATTTAAAACAGTTTTCTGCTTCCAGTGCGCGCGCCGGAAGCAGAAAACTGTTTTCGGCGCGTCGACCGGTGGGAAACAGATGAAGCATGACCGGGCTTTTCCGGATGGTTTGATCCGCTGACGAACGACGGATCTCATTTAGCCGGAATACGCGCCGGATGATGATCCGCAGGCGCGCCAATTGCTTTCATCCTTTTTTGCGTTATTTGTGTGTTGGGCAGGTTGTATTCAGGGACGGGATGTGCTACAATGTACTTTGTCTGGGGTATTCTCGGGCCAGTTCTCCCCTGTTAGGGGAATGAGGGTGTTTGATTGCCGAAACCATCCGCGCCGCTTGGCAGAGCGCAGGACATCGCTGCACAGGTTGCGGCGCAGCTAGGGTTCATATTGGTGGATGTCGAGCTGGTCAAAGAACCGACCGGCCGCTTTTTGCGCTTCTATATTGACAAGCCGGATGGTGTTTCGCTCAGCGATTGCGAGGCGTTCCACCGACGGACCCAACCAATGATGGAGTTCGTTGACTACGATTACATGGAGGTCTCTTCGCCGGGGGCCGACCGACCGCTCAAAAAGCCGGAAGACTTTGAGCGCGCGGAGGGTGCCGGGGTGGAGGTGCGCCTGTACAAGCCGGAAGGGGGACAGAAGGTCTTCCTCGGCACGCTGGCAGGACTTGTGGACGGCAAGGTTGTCATCCGGGACGCGGCGGGCGATACGCGCGCCTTCGATCTCAAGGCGACGGCGCTGGTAAAGCCCATCATCGAGTTTGACGAGGACGATCTTCAGGATGAAGTGTGAACGCGCGTTGCGCGATCCGAAAACAAGGAGTGTTATAAATGGCTGGAACCATTGACAGCGGCGAATTCACCAGCGCGCTCGACGCGCTGGCCAAGGAACGGCGCATCAACAAGGATGTGCTGTTTGCGGCCATCGAATCCGCGCTGATTTCCGCGTATAAGAAGAATTTCGGCAAGAGCGCCAATGTGCGCGCCGCCATTGACCGCGAAAAGGGCACGGTGGAGGTCTTTGCGCGCAAAACCGTCGTCGAGCAGGTGGAAGATCCGCAGACCGAAATCAGCCTGCAAGAGGCGCGCGCCATTCACCCCAAGTATGAAATCGGCGATCTGGCCGAGCTTCGCGCCACGCCCCGGGATTTTGGCCGCATCGCGGCGCAGACCGCCAAGCAGGTGGTTGTGCAGCACATCCGCGAGGCGGAACGCGGCGTGATCTACGAGGAATACATTGAGAAAGAAAACGAAATTCTGACCGCCATCGTACAGCGGGTGGACAACCGCCAGGTGTATGTAGAACTCGGGCGCACGGAAGGGCTTCTCGAACCCAACCAGCAGATGCCCGGCGAGGAGTATCAGGTCAACGACCGGCTTAAGGTCTACGTGCTGGAAGTGACCAAACTCAGCAGGGGACCGCAGGTGCTGGTCTCCCGCACCCATCCGGGCCTCGTCAAGCGCCTGTTTGAAATCGAGGTGCCCGAGATTCGGCAGGGCGTCGTTCAGATCAAGTCGATCGCCCGCGAAGCCGGTTACCGTACCAAGATGGCTGTCTACTCCACGGATCAGATGATCGACCCCGTCGGCTCCTGCGTCGGCCCCCGCGGCATGCGCGTGGAAAACGTGGTGGCCGAGCTCAAGACCGAGAAGATCGACATCGTCAAATGGTCCGGCGATCCGGCGGAGTACGTGGCTTCGGCGCTCAATCCGGCCCGCGTCATCAGCGTGTTTGTGTCGGATAAGGAAAAAGCCGCCCGCGTCGTGGTGCCGGATAACCAGCTGTCCCTGGCCATCGGCAAGGAAGGGCAGAACGCCCGCCTGGCCGCTAAGCTCACCGGCTGGAAGATCGATATCAAGAGCCAGAGCCAGATCGAACAGCAGCTGGACAGCAGGGAGGAAGAGGACTGATTGCTCAAACAGCGCAAGACGCCCATGCGTATGTGCGTGGGGTGCCGCGAGATGAAGCCCAAAAAGGAACTCCTGCGCGTGGTGAAATCCCCCGCGGGGGCGATCACCTTTGACCGCGTGGGCAAAGCCCCCGGCCGCGGTGCGTACGTGTGCCACGATCCTGCCTGCCTGAAGAAGGCGCAAAAGAGCAAGGCCCTCGATCGGGCACTGGAAACAACCGTGCCCCAAGAGGTTTACGATATGCTGCTGGGTCAATTGGGAGAGGGTACATGAACCCGTTGACCAACTTTCTGGGCCTGTGTGCCCGGGCAGGCGCGCTGAAGACTGGCGAGGCCGTCTGCGAACAACTGGCGAAATCCGGAGGCGCGCGATTGATCCTGGTGGACGGCGGCGCTTCGGACCGGTCCAAGAAAGCGATGCGCGACGCCTGCGACTATGCGGGCATTCCGCTGATCGAGTTGGAAACCGGTTCGCTGGGGCAGGCGGTGGGGAAGCCCGGCCGGATGGCCGTGGCCGTAACCGAAAAAGGCTTTGCGGATAAATTGATTCAAATGGCGATACATTAGCGGGGGTGCAAGGTGGGAATGACCAAAGTCAGGGTACAGGATGCGACAAAGGAGCTCTCTACAGGCGCGGGCAGGCTGTTGGAATCGGTCGGCAAGTCCAAGCGGCAGGTGCAGGACATCCTGCAGTCGCTTCGGCGCGCTTCCGAGGATATGAACCGGCAGCAGCGCGAGCAGGCCGAGCAGGAAAAGCGCGAGGCGCTGTCCCGCCAGTATGAGGAAGCGGCTTCCTTTATGACCGCCTATTCCACCGAGCAGGTGCCCCAGCCGGCCGAGGCGAAGCCTTCGGAACCGGTTGTTGTCGTGCCGGTGAAGCCCGTCGTCGAACAGAAGCCGGAGCAGCCGGTTCAGGCCAGCGCCGCGGTCAGCGAACCCGCGCCCGCGCCGACGTCTGAGTCCGCGCCGGTCAAGGCGGTGGAGAAAATTGAAAGACCGGTGGAACGTGAAGCGCGGCCCCAACCGCAGGCCCAGTCTGCGCAGCCGCAGCAGGGCGTTCAGCCGCAGCAGGGCGTTCAGCCGCAGCAGGGCATTCAGCCCCAGCAGGGTGTTCAGCCCCAGCCGTTCCGTCAGGCGCCCCGTCCGGCTGCCCAGATGCAGCCTCAGATGGGCCAGCGGCCCTATGGCCGGCCGGTGCAGCCGCAGGGTGGCATGACGCCGCAGGGCGGCCCCTATGGCCGGCCGGTGCAGCCGCAGGGTGGCATGGCGCCGCAGGGCGGTCCCTATGGCCGACCGGTGCAGCCGCAGGGTGGCATGGCGCCGCAGGGCGGCCCCTATGGCCGACCGGTGCAGCCGCAGGGTGGCGCCGCGCCCCAGGGTGGTCCCTATGGTCGTCCGGTGGGCGGACAGCCCGGTCAGGGCGGCCCCTACGGCCGTCCGGTGGGCGGACAACCTGGTCAAGGTGGTCCCTATGGCCGTCCGGTGGGCGGACAGCCCTTTGCGCCGCGTCCGGCGCAGCCCGGCGCGCCGCGTCCCTACGCGCCGCGTCCCGTGGGTGTCGGCGGACCGCCCCGGCCGCCGATGGGCGCCGGTGGCATGCGTCCCGGCTTTGGGCGCAAGACCGGTTCGGAGCTGACGCCTACGGTCGAGAAGGAGCGCGTCTCCAACTATGACCCGAACAAGAAGCAGTACGTGCGCCAGGCCGATCCCGAGCGCGCCAAGACGAAGAAACAGATCATCAAAGAGGCGGGCCCCAAGCTCTTTGGTGACGATGAGTTTGTGCGCAACAAGCGCCGCAAAAAGCAGCTCAATCTGTACCGGCCGGAGCCGGTCCGGATCGAGAAGGCTTTCATGACCGCCGACACGATCACCGTCAAGGACCTGACCGAGCGCATCGGCAAGCCCGCCGGCGAGATCATCAAGAAGCTTCTGCTGCTGGGCATTATGGCCACCATCAACAAGGAACTGGACTTCGACACCGCGCAGCTGGTGTGCAACGAGTTTGGTATCGAGCTGGAGATGAAGAAGGCCGAGACCGCCGAGGACGTGCTGGAAGCCAAGGACTTTGAGGACGCCGAGGAAGAGCTGGTAGCGCGCCCGCCGGTCGTCACCATCATGGGGCACGTCGACCACGGCAAGACGTCTCTTCTGGACTATATCCGAAAGACCCGCGTCACCGCGGGCGAAGCGGGCGGCATCACGCAGCACATCGGCGCTTACACCGTCAACGTGCGCGGCCAGCAGATCACCTTCCTGGACACCCCGGGCCACGAGGCGTTCACCGCCATGCGTGCCCGCGGCGCTCAGGCCACCGACATCGCCATCCTGGTTGTGGCCGCGGACGACGGCGTCATGCCGCAGACCATCGAAGCCATCAACCATGCCAAGGCGGCCAACGTCCCCACCATCGTCGCCATCAACAAGATGGACAAGTCGACCGCCAACCCCGAACGCATCATGCAGGAGATGACCGAGTACGGCCTGGTGGCCGAGGAGTGGGGCGGCGATACCATCATGGTGCCCGTCTCCGCCATCACCGGCGAGAACATCGACAAGCTGCTGGAAATGATCCTGCTGGTTTCGGAATTGCAGAACTACCGCGCCAACCCCAACCGCAAGGCTCGCGGCGTCATCATCGAAGCTCGGCTGGACAAGGGCCGCGGCCCGGTGGCAACGGTTTTGATCAAGAACGGCACGCTGCACGTGGGCGACGCCATCGTCGCCGGTACGGCCTTTGGCCGTGTCCGCGCCATGGTCAATGACCGCGGCGAGCGTGTGAAGGAAGCGCTTCCGTCCGATCCGGTCGAGGTCGTCGGCTTCAACGACGTGCCCGACGCGGGCGATGTCATGAGCGCTGTCGATGATGACAAGCTCAGCCGTCAGGTGGTTGATGAGCGCAAGGACAAACTGCGCGCCGCGCTGGTCAAGTCGAAGTCCCAGACGACGCTGGACGATCTGTTCAACCAGATCTCCGCGGGCGAGGTCA
>CALGYL010000347.1 GCA_937934775.1 uncultured Clostridia bacterium | reverse complement strand
ATTTCAATCTCAATTTCAATCTCAATTTCAATCTTATTCTCTATATCTATCTCAATCTCTATCTCTATTTCAATCTTATTCTCTATCTCTATCTCTATCTCTTATAAAGTAACTAAAATGGAGCTTTTAATATACTCCGCAATCCAGTTCCCCACCTCACTTGTCCCGTAGGCTTTTCCCCCTTCGGCAATATCTTCGGTGACGACGCCCGCTTCGAGGCTCGCGTTGACGGCCCGGCGGATGGCGGCTCCTTCTTCCTGCAAGTTGAAGGCGTATTCAAACATCAGTGCGGCGGAGAGGATCATGGCGGCGGGATTGGCAATGTTTTTTCCGGTTGCCTGCGGGTAGGAGCCGTGGATCGGTTCGAACAGGGAGGTGTGTATGCCTATCGAAGCGGAGGGGAGCATCCCCAGCGATCCGGTGATGACCGATGCTTCGTCGGTGAGGATATCGCCGAAGAGGTTTTCGGTTACCAGCACATCGAAGCTCTTGGGCCACTGGATGATGCGCATGGCTGCATTGTCCACGAACAGGTAATCGGTCTCGATGTCGGGGTATTGCGGGGCGATCTCCTGCGCGATCTGGCGCCACAGGCGGGAGGTGGCAATCACGTTTGCCTTGTCCACCACGGTAAGCTTCTTGCGGCGTTGCCCGGCAAACTTGTAGGCCAGGTGCAGGATCCGTTCGATCTCTTCGCGCGTGTAGACACAGGTGTCGTAAGCCGTGTCTCCGTCTTCGCTCCGTCCTTGCGGTCGCCCGAAGTACATGCCTCCCGTCAGTTCGCGGATGCAGACGAAATCGGCTCCCTCTACCAGGTCGGCACGGAGGGGTGATTTGTGGATCAGCGAGGGGAACGTCATGACGGGACGGATGTTCCCGTACAGTCCCAGTTGCTTGCGCATCCGGAGCAGCCCCTGCTCGGGGCGTACCCTGGCGTTGGGGTCGTTGTCGAACTTGGGGTGTCCGATGGCGCCGAACAACACCGCGTCTGCCTGCATGCACACTTCGTGCGTCTCCGGCGGATAGGGGTCGCCGACGGCATCGATGGCGCAAGCGCCGACAATGGCTTCCGTGAACGTTACCTCGTGGTTAAATTTCTCGCATACGGCACGCGTCACTTTCAACGCCTGGTCCATGATCTCGGGACCGATGCCGTCGCCGGGCAATACTGCTATCTTCAATTTCATAGGTTTTCTTTTCTTTTTATTTTTACGGTAGCTCCATGTGGCGGATCACCGGTATGTTTCCTTTTTCTATCATGTTCAGCATTTTTATCGTGGCCTTGATGGCGGCAGCCGTCTGGTCGACATCCAGTCCCCGGGTTTTGAAGACCTTCCCGTCGAACCTCCACGTGATGATGGTCTGTACGTAGGCGTTGGTTTTTCCGCCGGGGGGGATGACCACCACGTAGTCGAGCAAATCGGGCGTGGGTTTGTTGAGGCTCTTGTAAATCTTGTACATGGCCTTCGAGAAGGCGTGGTACTGCCCGTCTCCCGCGGCTGACTGCTGATACACCTCCCCCCGGATGGATATCTTTACGGTGGCTGTCGGGCGCATGCCGTCGGTGAGGTTCAGCGAGTAGTTCAGTATCTGTATCTCCTGGTTGTCGATCCCGTTCTTCAGGATGTCGGAAACGATGTAGGGCAGCTCATCGGGGCTGACCAGCTCTTTCTTGTCGCCCAGCTCGATGATGCGGGCCGTCACTTTTTTGGCGGCCTCATCGTCTACTTCTATTCCCAGCGCCTCCAGGTTCTTCAGGATGTTGGCCTTGCCGGAGTTCTTCCCCAGGGCGTATTCCCGTGAACGTCCGAACCGCTCGGGCACGAGGTCGTTGTGGTAAAGGTTCTTCTTCTTGTCGCCATCGGCATGGACTCCGGCCACCTGTGTGAACACGTTGTCGCCGATAACGGGTTTATTGTTGGGGATACGTACGCCGGAGTAACTTTCCACGATCTTGCTGACGCTGTAGAGCTTGTCCTCGGCAACGTTGGTGCTGAGCTTCAGCTGGTCGTGGATCAGGGCGACGATGCTGGTGACGGGTGCGTTACCGGCCCGTTCCCCCAGGCCGTTCACGGTGACGTGGACGCCTTTTACTCCCGCTTTCACCGCTTCGAAAACGTTGGCTACCGCCAAGTCGTAATCGTTGTGCGCGTGGAAGTCGAAGTGCAGGCCGGGGTACCTGCCGATCATCTTCTCACAGAACGTCCGGGTCTCGGATGGGTTCAGTATGCCCAAGGTGTCGGGCAGCATGTAGCGGGTGATGGGCTGGTGTTGCAGCTCATCCATCATCTCGAACACGTACGCCTCTGAATCGCGCATCCCGTTGGACCAGTCTTCGAGGTAGACGTTCACGTCCATTCCCCGTTTTTTGGCTTCGGCGATGACCGACTTTATGTCGGCGAGGTGTTCCCGGGCCGTTTTTCTGAGCTGATGGGTGCAATGTTTCTCCGAACCTTTGCAGAGGAGGTTGACCACCCGGCATCCCGTGGCGGTGATCCAGTCGAGCGATGCGTTTCCATCCACAAATCCCAGGATCTCAATCTTGTTGATATGCCCGTGACTGTTTGCCCATTGTGCAATCTTCTGCACCGATTTAAATTCTCCTTCCGATACCCGCGCGGACGCGATCTCTACCCGGTCGACATTTAACTCTTCAATGAGCAAGCGGACAATGCTTACTTTTTCTTCCGTTGCGAATGAAACGCCCGAGGTCTGTTCCCCGTCGCGCAACGTGGTGTCCATTATTTCTATTTTCCGCTTTACCATGTGTTGATGAACTGAAGCTTGTGATACATTCAATAGACGTAAGGGCGATTCTTTTCGTACGCTTCGATCTTCTCTTTGTTCGACAGGAGGAAATCGATGTCGTCGAGCCCTTTCAGGAGGCATTCTTTTTTATAGGGATTGATGTCGAACGGCTCCCTGTTTCCGGTCTGGTTGTTCCTGATGAACTGCTCCTCGAGGTTCACCGTAACTGTTGCCTGCGGGTCCTGGCCGACCGATGTGAACAATTCTCCGAGGAACTTCTCGCTGACCACCACGGGCAGGATGCCGTTGTTAAGCGCATTGTTGCGGAAGATATCGGCAAAGAAGCTCGATACCACCACCTTGAAGCCGTATCCGGCAATTGCCCAGGCGGCATGCTCGCGGCTTGACCCGCTGCCGAAGTTTTTCCCTGCCACCAGGACTTCGCCGCTGTAGGCGGGGTTGTTGAGGACGAAATCGGCTTTCGGCTCGCCCGATTTTTCGTACCGCCAGTCGGCAAACAAGTTGTCTCCGAACCCTTCGCGGGTAGTGGCTTTCAGGAAGCGGGCGGGAATGATCTGGTCGGTGTCCACGTTCTCTATCGGAAGGGGGACGTATGTGGATGTGATTGTTTTGAATTTTTCCATATTTGTTTGATGTACTGATGTGCTGATCGAATAGTGGTTACGGTGCCGTTATCTTTCCCGATACGGCAGCAGCGGCGGCTACCAGCGGGCTTGCCAGGATGGTGCGTGCGCCGGGCCCTTGTCTCCCCTCGAAGTTACGGTTGGATGTGGAGACGGCATATTTTCCGGCCGGTACTTTATCGTCGTTCATGGCCAGGCAGGCGGAGCATCCCGGCTGACGGAGCTCAAAGCCAGCTTCTTCCAGGATCTTGTCCAGCCCTTCAGCTTCAATCTGCTGGCGGACCTGCCAGCTTCCGGGTACCAGCCATGCTGTCACGTTGCCGGCTTTCTTTTTCCCTTTCACGTAGTGGGTGAACACGCGGAAGTCTTCGATGCGCCCGTTGGTACAACTGCCCAGGAAGACGTAGTCGATCGGTTTCCCTTCCAGTTTTTGTCCGGGTTCGAAACCCATGTATTTCAACGATTTCTCAAACGAGATCTTTCCGGCTTCGTCGATGGCCGAAAGTTCGGGAATGGCTCCGTCGATGGGCATGCCCATTCCGGGATTGGTTCCGTAGGTTATCATCGGTTTTATCTGGGAGGCATCGAACGTGACTTCTTTATCGAAGGCAGCGCCTTCGTCGGACTTCAACGTTTTCCAGTAGGCCATCGCTTCGTCCCACCTTTCCCCCTTGGGAGCAAACTCGCGCCCCTGGATGTAGTTGTAGGTTGTTTCGTCGGGGGCGATCAATCCTCCGCGGGCACCCATCTCGATGCTCAGGTTGCAAAGCGTCATCCGCTGTTCCATGGTCAGGTTGCGGACCGCTTCCCCCGCATACTCCACGAAGTAGCCCGTGGCACCGCCTGTGGTGAGTTGCCAGATCATGTACAACGCCATGTCCTTTGCACTTACGCCGTCGTTGAGCTTCCCTTCGAAGTTCACGCGCATGGTTTTCGGGCGTGTTTGCAGGATACATTGCGACGATAACACCATCTCCACCTCGCTGGTCCCTATGCCGAAAGCGATTGCGCCGAACGCTCCGTGGGTGGAGGTATGGCTGTCGCCGCAGACGATGGTCATTCCCGGCTGAGTGAAGCCGTTCTCCGGGCCGATCACGTGAGCGATCCCGTTTTTGGAATGGCGAAGGCCGTAGTAGGTGAGTCCGAACTCCCGGGCATTTTTGGCCAGGGTGTCCACCTGGTACCGGGAAACCTCATCGCGGATGGGCTTGTCTTGCTCCACGGTAGGGATGTTGTGGTCGGCCGTAAGCAGGGTCTGTCCGGGACGAAAGACCTTCAGTCCCCGTTCCCGCAGCCCCGAAAAAGCTTGCGGGCTGGTTACCTCGTGGCACAAATGCCTGTCGATGTACAGTTGCGAAGGGCCGTCCTTCACTGTGGTAACCACGTGTGCGTCCCATATCTTATCAAAAAGCGTCTTATTCATATAATTTTGTCTGTTGTATGTTATCTGTTAGCTTTGTTCATTCTACAAACTTATTCACCGCATCTATAAATGCCTCCACGGATGCCGAAACGATATCGGTGTTTGCCGAGAAGCCGTAGTAGAGCATCCCGTTGTGTTCCACCTGCATGTGGACCTTGCCCACGTCGTCGCTTCCGCGGTTGATGGCCTGGATCAGGAACTCCTGAATGACCGTTTCGCGGCTGATGATTTTCTTTACTGCTTTTATCGCCGCGTCCACCGGACCGTTTCCGGTTGCCGATGCCTCAAAATGCTCCCCGGCTATGTTCAGGCCGATGCTGGCCACGTTGCGCAGCCCCACGCCGCAGGTAACCTGCAGGTAATCGATCTGGATGCGGTTCATGCGGGACTCTTTCCCTACCAGGGTGAGTATATCGTCGTCCTTGATGTCTTTTTTCCTGTCGGCGAGGGAAAGGAATTTCTGGTAAACGTCATCCAGCTCGCCGTTGTCGAGATCCACTCCCAGCAGGGTCAACCGGTTTTTCAGTGCGGCGCGGCCGCTCCGTGCTGTCAGCACGATGGAGTTCTCGTCGATCCCCACGTCTTTCGGGTCGATGATCTCGTACGTTTCCACGTTCTTCAGCACGCCGTCCTGGTGAATGCCCGAGGAGTGTGCAAAGGCGTTTCGGCCGACGATGGCCTTGTTGGGCTGGACGGGCATGTTCATTAATGTGGAAACCAACCGGCTGGTGGAATATATCTTGGTGGTGTTGATGTTGGTATCGAACCCGAGGTCCTTGTGGCTCTTCAGCGCCATCACCACTTCCTCGAGCGAAGTGTTCCCCGCGCGCTCCCCAATGCCGTTGACGGTTACTTCAACCTGGCGGGCGCCGTTGAGGACTCCCGAGAGGGTGTTGGCTGTAGCCATCCCCAAATCCTGGTGGCAATGCGTGGAGAGTATCGCATTTTTCAGGTCTACATGATCCACCAGGTATTTTATTTTTGCACCGTAAGCGTTTGGAAAACAGTAACCGGTGGTGTCGGGGATATTGACCACGGTGGCTCCGGCGTTTACGACTGCCTGCACCACACGTGCGAGGTATTCGTTGTCGGTGCGGCCTGCATCTTCGGCGTAGAACTCCACATCATCCACAAACCGGCGGGCATACTTCACGGCTTTTACGGCACGCTCGATGATCTCTTCGCGGTTGGAGTTGAACTTGTGTTTGATGTGCATATCCGATGTGCCGATACCGGTATGGATCCGTTTGCGCTTGGCGTATTTCAGCGATTCGGCAGCCACTTCGATGTCTTTTTCCACCGCGCGTGTGAGCGCACATATAACGGGCCAGGTGACGGCTTTGGAGATCTCAACCACCGAGTTGAAGTCGCCGGGGCTGGATACCGGGAATCCGGCTTCGATAACATCTACCCCCAACAACTCCAGGGCTTTGGCCACCTGAATTTTTTCGATGGTGTTTAGTTGACACCCGGGAACCTGTTCCCCGTCGCGCAACGTCGTGTCAAAAACATAAATTCTTTCCATTATAACCTATATTATTCGTTTTTTTACAAGAAAAAAACCTTTCCCACACGGTGAGAAAGGTTTTCTTTATTTTTTATTGTTCTTTATTTCAATATCGATATACCGGTCTCACCCTCTGAAGTCCTCCAGAAGTAGAATAGAAATGACTAGAATAGCGATAGAATGAGTGTTCATTGATAAAATGAAAAAACTTGTTCGTTAATTGTCTGCAAAGAAAAAGCAAAAAAACGAAATAACAAAATATTTTCCATTTTTTATTCAAAAAAAATTACAATTTGAAATAAAAAATGAATGATCGATTACAAAATTTATTTCCTGTAAAATAAAATATACTGTATTTCAGCTGATTAGTACTTTTTCTGTTTTTGCAGGGTTTCGCCGCACAGGAAGTGTCGGAACAGAAAGAAATTATCACTATTTTTGCGTGCCGCATTATTCAGGCTACTTTGAATGAAAGAAAACAATAAAGCCCTTTTGTTTACCGCTATTGCTGTTGCCAGCTGGTCGACAGTTGCCTCCGCTTTCAAGATCGGG
>CALGYL010000346.1 GCA_937934775.1 uncultured Clostridia bacterium | reverse complement strand
GCGATCAAATAGAAGGCGGCAATCGTCATGCAGGAGCCGCCGGTGATGTCCCAGCCCAAAAGGACGCAGGTATACCGGGCGGATACCCACGCAAGGACGGAGGTCAGCGTCGGCTGATAGATGGTCGCCATGAACCAGCCCACGAAGTAGCCATAGCGCTTGCCCACCATCACCTCGGCGTAATCCACCACGCCGTTCACCTTTTCGTGCCGCGTGGCCAAGGTCGCAAACACGTAGGAGCAGACGATCATGATCAGGCCCACGATGCCCCATGCCACGATGCCCAGCGGCATGTTGCCTCCGGTAGCCTTGAGCACCTTCTCCGCCTTGAAGAAAACGCCGCTGCCGATGACGATGCCCACCACCATGGAAATTGCCGTGAAGAGGCCATACTTCTTTTGAAGTCCGCTGTCCATGCTCTCATCCTTCTACGTTATTTGGAGAAGGCTAAAACAATCAGCCTTCTCCATGTCCCAACGCATTATAGGTCTTTTCTTCACATTTGTAAACACTTTGCGCCATAATTCGGCGCACAATTTGGAAAAAATGCGCCTTTTTCTGTGCGAACGCCCAATCCAGTCTCCGCCAATACAAGCGCAGTGACGCCGGGAAACGAATTTGATCCACCCGTGCGAACACTGGCAGATCAAGGAGCCTTCAGCTCAAAATAGCAGCGCTATTTCAAGCGGAGGGCGACACCGCAGGGCGGAAAAAGGCCCGGCGCAACGAAGAAAGAATGTTTTGGATTGGTAATATACTTGGAATTGGTATCAGATGCTCACCCGGAAATCCAGGCAGTTTTCAAGTGCACCGCTCCCATGCGTTGAAACATCCGTCAGGAGGTTTCTACGCTCATGCTTTGTGCAAAAGCGTGAAGTCAAACGGCAAATCCAGCGGCACCCAGAACATAGCGTAGTGCTCATCCAGGCCGGTGCGCACGCCCGCGGCGTTGACGTACTGAGCGACGGCCCGGGAAGCGGGCACAACGCCCCGGATCTTGGGCCGGACAGAGGGGTTCATGCTGTCGCGGGAGGAATCGATCACCAGAAGCTCCCGCTCGCCCTCCCGCTCCCGCCAGTCGGCCAGCGCCACGATGTGCCCCACCCGAAGATCGCACAGCGCGCAGCCGCCCGCCACCATGTTGGCCCACAGCGCCTCATGGTCGTTCAAGAGACCGTCAAAATCGTACCGGAGGCCCGCCTTTTCCAGCCGCCCCGCCTTCTGCATCGCGGCAAGAAGTGCCGGGCGGTCTGTGCCGTCGTCCCCGCGCCCGCCGTTTTCGCAAGAGAAGTCCGCCAACTCCTCGACGTCGATCTTCTCGCCGGTCACCCAATCGATCAGGTGCGCGGTGGCGAAGATGCCGCAGCCGGAGTTATGCAGGTTGTCGTCCGGGTCGCTGGGCTCCCCGGCGTAGACATAGGGATGTGTCCATTCGGGGCAGCTCTGGTTACATAAGCGCAAAAGTTTCCCCTCGTACTCGACCATCCGCTCTTTGCCCGTGTATTCCAGCGGCCTCAGCTGGTCGTTTTCCAGAAAAAAGATCCCGTCCGCGCGAATTTCGTCCACTTTCAAACGCTCTCCTCCGTCCCCGTTTCAACCAGCGCGAGGGCCGTCTGCATCATAAGCCCTGTCAGGATGCACCGCTCATCGGGCCTGAACAGCGGGCTGTGCAGCGCGGGCGCGGGCAGGTCCTCCTTGGGTGTGCAGCCGATGTGATAAAACGCTCCGGGATTGTTCTCAATAAAGTAGGAAAAGTCCTCGCCGCCCATGCTGGGGCTGTCCTTGACAAGCACATGCTCGCCGCCAAGAAGGGCCTCAGCGATCTCCAGAACCCGCTTCGCCTCCCTGGGATGGTTGACCAGCGCGCTGTAGCCCTCGACGATCCTCACCTCCGCGCTGCCGCCGAAGGCCGCTGAGACCCCCGAGGCGACCTCGCGGATGCGCTTTTGGAGATACGCGCGCAGCTCCGGATCGGCCGTCCTGAGCGTGCCCTTCAGCCGCACGTGGTCGCAGATGATGTTGGGCGCCCGCCCGCCCTCCACGATGCCGAAGCTGAGCACCGCGCTGGACAGCGGCGACACGTTCCTGGAGACCAGCGTCTGCAGCGCGGTGATCACCTGCGCCGCGGCGACGATGGCGTCCACGCTGTTTTCCGGATAGGCCGCGTGGCCTCCGCGCCCTTTGATTTCAAGGATCACATCGTCGGTTGAAGCGTTCAGCGTACCGGAGCGAGTCTCCACCGTGCCCAGCGGCAGCCTGGACTGCAGATGCAGGCCATAGCACGCGTCCACGTGGGGATTTTCCAGCGCGCCCGCCTGCACCATAGGCTTCCCGCCGCCGTCGGTCTCCTCCGCCGGTTGGAAGAACAGCTTGACCGAACCGTGCAGCCGGTCCTTCATGGCGTTCAGAATCTTCGCGGCGCCCAGCTGGATCGCGGTATGCACGTCGTGCCCACAGGCGTGCATCCAGCCCTCGTGCCCGGAGCGAAAGGGGCAGTCCGCAGGCTCCGTCACCGGCAGCGCATCGATGTCGGCGCGAAGGCCTACCACGCGGCCCGGATGCGCGCCGCGTATCTCCGCGATGATCCAGGTCCGCTGGGTCGTATACGGGATCCCCAGCGCGTCCAGCGTTTCGCAAATCAGCTTCTGGGTCTTGAACTCCTCAAACCCCGGCTCCGGAATCCGGTGCAGCGCGCGCCGCATGTTGACCGCCCAAACGAACGTATCCTCCGAGAGCTTTCGGATCTCCTGCCTGTTCATACGCTCAGGTTACCTCCGCGTGCACAAAGGCGGGCTTCCCGCCCTCAAAATAGACGCGAGGCACGCGCTTTCCGATCCGCGCCCACGCCTCGTTCCGGTTCAGCTGCCCCATCTTCGCGTACTCGTTCACGGAAATCCCGCCGCCGACGAAGACGACCTCGTCCCCCTCTTGAACGCCGGGGATGTCCGTCACATCCGCCATCAGCTGATCCATGCAGACCAGACCGCACACCTTCGCCCGGCCGCCGCGGATCTCGATCGCCTGATCGTGCATCAGACGGGGAAACCCGTCCACATAGCCCGCTGAGACCGTCGCGATCCACCGGTCCGCCTCCAGCGGATGGTCGTCGTCGTAGCCCACCAGTTCGCCTTTTTTGACCAGACGCACCTGGGAGACGCGGGCCTTGAACCGGGCAACGTTCCGGCACAGATCCGGCCGGTCGTACCGATAGGGCGTCACGCCGTACAGCCACGCGCCGATGCGAGCGGCGTCCATGTGGTCCTCCGGATAGCGCGCCATGCCGATGGAGTCCACCGCGTGGACCATCGGTACCTCGACGCCCCGCGCCGCCAACTGGTCGCGCACATTGCGCAGCTTCCCGGTCTGAACGCGGTCCATTTCCGCCGTATGGATGCCCAAATGGGTAAAAAGCCCCGCGATCCGGATGCGGCCGGACCGATAAATTTCCAAGACGTCCTCCGCCGCGCTCTCCGGGTCCAGGCCAAGCCGGTGCAGGCCGGTATCGACCTTGACATGCACCTCCGCCTGAACGCCCAGCTTTTCCGCGGTTTCGGCGATCGCGTGGCCCTGCTTGACGGAGTACATCGTCAGCGGCATGCCCCTTTGTATCAGGCGCGCCATCTGCCCCGGCCCCACTAGGCCTAATGACAAAACCTTCGCGTCCTCCGTAAGCGCCCGGATCAGCTGCTCCGCCTCGTCGCCAGTCGCAACCGCGAAGAGCTGCGCGCCCTCCGACGCAAGCAGCCGGCCAACCGCCGCCGCGCCCATGCCGTAGGCGTCCGCCTTCAATACGGGTATCAGCTTTTGGGCATCCCCGACGAGCACCGCGGCGGAGCGGTAATTGTCCCGGATCGCGTCCAAATCCACTTCCAGCCAGCAGCGGGAGGTGGCGTCATCATAGGTCATGGCATGTTCCAAAGGTTTTCACGCCTCGATTCGCCGATTCTTTCCTGAATGCCCTCATGGCCGAATAACGTTCGGCCTCAAAACCCAATCCCTGCACCCTTTCCAGCGACCATCCCGGTACTCTTTCCAGCGGTTATCCCGCTTGCCTTTCCCGCTCGCCCGCGCGCGGTCTCCCGCCTTCTCCTTCGTTCCCGGCGACCTGCGCGCCGGGAACGCGTTACAATCACCAGTGCAAACACTGGTGATTGTACAGACCATCAACAAAGTCTCGTTCTGCTTCATTCGCTTCCGGCGACTTGTGCGCCGGAAGCATGTTTCTACTATCAGTGCGCGCACTGGTGGTAGAAACAGTACCATAAGTCAGCGCGCCGCCCGGAAATCCGGCAGGATTTTTGGCTTGCGAAGTTCTCTTCTCCGCGTTGGAACATCCGAAGGAGGTTTCAACGCCTCTAGACTTTATGGCACGCGACGAAGTGCTCCCCGCCCACATCCTTCAGTACCGGGGTTTCCTTCGCGCACTGCTCGGAGGCCATCGGACAGCGGGTCCTGAAGGGACAGCCGCTGGGCGGATCGATGGGCTTGGGCACGTCGCCCTGCAGCACGATCCGGCGGGACTTCGCCGCCGCATCCGGATCCGCGATCGGTACGGCGGACATCAGCGCCTTGGTGTAGGGGTGCAGCACGTTGGCGTACAGTTCGCCCACCTGCGCCATCTCCACAATGTGCCCCAGGTACATGACCGCCACCCGATGTGAAATGTGGCGCACCATGGACAGGTCGTGGGATACGAACAGGTAGGTCACATTCAATTTTTCCTGGAGTTCCTCCAGCATGTTGATGATCTGCGCCTGAATGGAAACGTCCAGTGCGGAGATAGGCTCGTCGCACACAATAAAATCCGGATGACTGGCCAGCGCCCGCGCGATGCCGATGCGCTGCCGTTGCCCGCCGGAGAACTCGTGAGGGTAACGGTTCAGGTGGTCTTCCCTGAGGCCCACCTGCTCGATCAGGCTGTGCACGCGGTCGCTAATCTCCGCAGGGTTCACGCCCTGGTACCTGAGCGGCTCCGCGATGATGCTGGAGATGGTCATGCGGGGATTCAGCGACGCGTAAGGGTCCTGAAAGATCATCTGCATGCGATTGCGATAGGGCAGCTCTTCCGCCTCGGAGAGCTTGGCGATGTCCGCGCCGCCGAAGAGAATCTGCCCGGCGGTGGGCTCGTACAGGCGCACCAGCGTGCGGCCCACGGTGGTCTTGCCGCAGCCCGATTCGCCGACCACGGCGACGGTCTCGCCGGGGTACAGGCCGAAGCTGACGTCGTCGACCGCCTTTAGTAGCTTCCGCTTGCCCAGCAGGTTGTTGCCCACGGGAAAATACATCTTGAGGTTTTTCGCCTCAATCAGCGCCTTTTTCGCCACGGATCACACCTGCCTTTCGATCTTCGGAGCCTTGGGATGCATCAGATGGCACGCGACGGCATGCGTATCGCTCAGAACCGAGTCCGGCGCCAGGTACTGGCGGCAGACCGGCATCGCGTAGGGGCAGCGGGGCGCGAACGGGCATCCCTTGGGCGGGCGAAGCATGTCGGGCGGCGTGCCGTTGATGGGGATCAGCTTTTCACCCTTCTGCTGGTTGAGCTTGGGGATGGAATGCAGAAGGCCCCAGGTATAGGGATGTCTGGGCTCATAGAAGATCTCCCGGGCGGTGCCCTGCTCGCAGACCAAACCCCCGTACATGACCAGAATGCGCCGGCACATGCTGGCGATGACGCCCAGATCGTGGGTAATCATGATGATGGAGGTATTTGTCTCGTTTTTCAGGTGCTCCAGAAGCTCCAGCACCTGGGCTTGGATGGTCACATCCAGCGCGGTGGTCGGCTCGTCGGCGATGACCAGCTTGGGCTGGCAGGCGACCGCCATCGCGATCATCACACGCTGCCGCATGCCGCCGGAAAACTCATGGGGGTATTGCTTAAGCCGCTGCTCGGGATCGGGGATATCCACCCGCCTGAGGAGTTCCAGCGCCGTCTTGCGCGCTTCCTCCTTGCTCATCTTGCGGTGAATGCGCAGCGGCTCAGTCAGCTGGTTCTCCACCGAGTACAACGGGTTCAGGCTGGTCATGGGGTCCTGAAAGATCATGCCGATGTCGCCGCCGCGGATCTTCCGGAACTCGGAAGCGTCCAGGTTCTGCATTTCCGTGCCGTTAAACAGGATGGCATCGGCGGTGACTTCCGCGTACTGGGGCAGAAGGCCCATCACCGAAAGCATGGTGACGCTCTTGCCGGAGCCGGATTCGCCCACCACGCCCAGCGATTCGCCAAAATCCAGGCGGACGGAAACATTGCGCACGGCCTGAACGCAGCCGACGCCGATGTGGAAATTTGTGCTCAGGTTTTTGACTTCCAGCAGCCTGCTCATGCGGCGCCCCCTCTCATTTCTTCAGGCGCGGGTCCAACGCGTCTCGCAGACCGTCGCCGATAAAATTGAACGAGAACATCGTGATACAGATCGCCAGGACCGGGAAGATCATCTGATGGGGAAAGGTTAACAGCGTGGACCGGGCATCGTTGGCCAGCGTGCCCCAGCTGGCCATAGGCGCCTGAATGCCGATGCCCAGGAACGAGAGGAATGCCTCGGAGAAGATCGCGCCGGGGATCAGAAACGCGGTGGACACGATGATGGGGCCCATGGCGTTCGGGATCAGGTGGGTGATCAGGATGTCCCACAGCTTCGCGCCGGAGAGCCTGGCCGCCAGCACGTATTCGGAGTGCTTGAGCGACATGACCTCGCTGCGAACCACGCGGGCCGTGCCGATCCAGGAGGTAAAGCACAGCGCGATGATGACGGATACCACGCTGGAGCCCAGTACCAGCATGATCAAAACGATGTAGAGCATGCTGGGCAGAGAAATCAGAATGTCCACAATGCGCATCATGACCATGTCGGCTTTGCCGCCCACATACCCCGAGATGCCGCCGTACAATACGCCGATCACAAAGTTGATGGCCGCGGCGACGATGCCAATGGTGATGGAAATCCTGGCGCCGTACATGATGCGGATGAACAGGTCCCGGCCCATCTGGTCCGTCCCGCAAAGGTGCTGCCAGCTGGGCGAGGCGTTCATGCTGGTCAGGTCCATGCCCGAGTAGCTGTATTGGGAAAACATCGGCACGAAGATGCAGGCGATGCCCATGACGACGATCACCACCAAGCCGAATATGGCCAGCGGGTCCTTTCGGAAGCGCTGCCACACGTCGTGCCAATAGGTCGTGCTGGGGCGGACCACCGCCTCCGCGCCGCTGTCGTCCGGGCTTCCGGCATTGAACAAGGCATCATCCAGCGCCAGATAGGCTTCGGGGGAGATGGTTTTCGAACGCTGCGCTTCCGGAATCGGTTCGAAAACGGACTTTCCCTTATTGCGCATTTGTACTGCCTCCAAGAAAGTTTACTTGCTGGCCAGCTTGACGCGGGGGTCAATGATGGCCTGCACGATGTCCACAACCAGGTTGCAAATCACGACGAACACGCCAAAGAAGATCGTGATGCCCATGATCATCGTATAATCGCGGTCCGAGATCGACTGAACGAAGTACCGGCCGATGCCGGAGATCGAAAACAGGCGTTCTACAATGAAGGAGCCGGTCAGAAGCCCGGCCACCAGCGGGCCTAGATAAGTGACGACCGGCATGATCGCGTTTTTCAGCGCGTGCTTGACCACCACCCAGAACTCCGACACGCCCTTGGCCCGGGCGGTGCGCACATAGTCCTGCTCCATGGCCTCCAGCATGGAGGAGCGCGTCTGCCGGGCGATGTAGGCGATCGGGTTGAACGCCAGGCACGCCACCGGCAGGATGTAGCTCTGCCAGTTGTTCAGGCCGAAGTTGGGCAAAACCGGGAGCAGGCCGCAAAAAAGGTACATGAGCAGAACCGAGATGACAAAGACCGGCGCGGAGATGCCCACCGTGGCAAACACCATGCAGAACCAGTCCATGAACCGCCCGCGGTTGAGCGCCGCGGCAATGCCCAGCGGAATGCCGATCAGCAGCGAGACCAGCACCGCGATACCGCCCACCTGAGCCGAGATCGGGAAGTGATCAAAGATGATCTCGTTGACGGAGGTATCCAGTTTTTTAAAGGAAGCGCCAAAGTCAAATTTCAAAAGGCTCTCCCAATAGGTCAGATACTGCTCCCACACGGGCCGGTCCAGGCCGTACTTTGCCTTGAGCTTGGCCATGCCCTCGGCGGTCAGCTTCTTCTGCTCTTCCTGGCTGAAGGGGTTGCCCGGCATCGCGTGCATCAGAAAAAACGCGATCGTGATCAGAACCACAATGGTCAGCACCCCTGCGAGCAGGCGCTTGAGGATGTACTTCGTCATGAAATCCCCTCGCTTGATTCGAAGTTGCAAATAAATAGGCGCCGCATGGCGCGGTGCATATTTATGTGTTCCATTCTAACCCATGCGAGAAAAAAAAGCAAAGGCGTATGGCCCGATTTACATGCAGATCTTTGTAAAAAATTCAGTTTACTCTTAAAAGTGTTAAGTGTATTAGCATTTGTGCAGTCCCAACTTGACTTAAACTGCAACATCTGATAAGATTCCGTCAAGGTCTGAATAAAAATCGGGAGGATGAATCATGAAAAAGTCGGTCGCGATGCTTCTGGTACTGGCCATGATCGCCAGCCTATGCATGATGCAGGTCACTGCGTTTGCAGAGGAGAAGAAGGTTGTCAAGTACTCCATCAGCGACGATCCGCAGCAGATGGATCCCACGCTGAACACCTATTCCCGCTCCTCGATCGTTCTTCAGAACCTGTTCCAGGGCCTGTACAAGCTGGGCGCGGACGGCGTCACCTTCGTACCCGCCTGCGCGGAGAGCTACACCGTCTCTGAAGACGGCATGAGCTACACCTTCAAGCTGAAGAGCGGCCTGAAGTGGTCCGACGGCAGCGACCTGACCGCCAAGGACTTTGAATACTCCTGGAAGCGCGTTCTGAACCCCACCGTCGCCTCCGGTTCGGCGTCCGACCTGTGGGTCCTCAAGAACGGCAAAGAATACAACACCGGCACGGCCACCGCGGATGACGTCGGCGTCAAGGCTTTGGACGACACCACGCTGGAAGTAACCACTTCCTATTATGCGCCCTGGTTCGTGACCCTGACCGCCACCACCGTGTACTTCCCGGTGAAGCAGTCGGTCGTCGAGGCCGCGGGCGATCCGTGGACCAAGAACGTCGCCACCTACGTCTCCAACGGCGCGTTCATGCTGACAGAGTACTCCTCGCTGGACAAGCTGGTGATGAGCAAGAACCCCAACTACTACGACAAGGACGCCGTCCAGGTGGACGAAGTCATCTACTACATCATCGCCGATCCCAGCGCCGTGCTGGTCGCCTATGACAACGATCAGCTCAACGTCGCCGACGACATCAACGCCGACGCGAAGAAGGAATACGGCGAGACCGATCAGTACGTCGCAAAGAACCGCATCGGCATCCAGTACTGGGACTTCAACTGCAAGCTGCCGGAATTCTCCGACAAGCGCGTCCGCCAGGCCTTCTCCACCGCCATCGACCGCAAGTCCCTGCTGACCGCCTGCAACCTGACCAGCGAAGAACCGTGCTTCGGCTTCATCCCGAACTCTCAGCCCTCCCTGACCACGGACGGCTCCTACCGCTCCGTCGCCGGCGACATGTTCAAAGAGGACGTCGCCAAGGCCCAGCAGCTGCTGAGCGACGCGGGCTATCCGGGCGGCGCGGGCTTCCCGGTCGTCAACATCGTCTGCCAGAACAGCGACGAGCAGAAGCTGATGGCGCAGATCCTGGGCGAAATGTGGAAGAGCAACCTGGGCGTGCAGTACACCATCACGACCTATGAATCCTCCACCTACTGGGACGAGCTGGCCAACGGCAACTTCTCCGTCGGCCGCAACGGCTTCACCACCGACTATCTGGATCCCTCGTCGAACCTGAAAGTCTGGGTGTCTGGCTCCAACTGCTCCGAGAACGGCTGGGACGATCCGGTCTTTGACAAGATGATCTCCGATTCCAGCCTGCTTCTGGATTCCGCGAAGCGGCAGGAAGCCCTCATCGCCGCCGAGCAGTACATCTGCGATCAGATGCCCGGCATGCCGATGTACACCATGTCTGACGACTACCTCGTCAAGCCCAACCTGAAGGGCGTCGTCAAGAACGCGATCGGCCACATCTACTTCGAGTACGCGAAGTTCGAGTAACTTTTAGCCCAGCTCTAGCGCATAAGCCCCCGCGCTTCCTAGTGAAGCGCGGGGGCTTTGAGCATCAAAAAACCCGTTTGGTTTTGAATGCGATCGAAGGAGCGCATCGCACCTGAGATCCTGCCGGATTTCAGGCACTCTGACTGATGGTACTGTTTTATCAAGTTTCAACGCGCCGACAGATAACTGTTCAGGATCATCCCCGCGAGGATTAGAACGATGCCGGCAAACCCAATCGGAGACGGCAGCGCGTCCCCCAATAGAAGCGCGCCGCCCAGCAGCGTAAAAACCACCTCGCCCGCCTGCGTGGATTCGATGACCGCCAGCTGCTTCTGATTCCTCTTCACCAAATCCGTCGCCCGGAAGAACAGAAGCGTCGCGATCACGCCGGAGAACAGCGCCACGCAAAACGACTGGAGCGCCTGAGCGGAGGAGGGCAGGCCGTCCATCAGAAGCCCGGGAACGGCCAGAATCCCCCAAAATGGCAGACTGCACAGGATCATGCCATAGGTGCGCTCAATGGTCGAGAGCCGCCCGTCACATACGGCCATCATCTTCCGGTTGCCAAGCGGATAGGAAACCGCCCCGATCAGGATCGGAAGCAACGTCAGCGCGAGGCTTTGAACCTTCAAATGGGCGATGTCGTTCCATTGTAATAGGAAAACCCCTGCCAGGATGATGATGGCGGCCAGCAGATTTTTCAGTGGAATCCGCTTCCCAAAGAGCGGCGCCATGAAGATACCCATCACGATCGTCAACTGCCAGGAGGAGGCGATCAGCCAGGACTCCGCATGGCTCCCCGCGTAGCAAAGCGGCGCGTAGAACAGGCCGAACCCCACCGTGCTCCAGAGCAGCCACGCGCCTGGATTTTTGCGGATCGCGCGGTGGACATTTTCAAACCCGTGCCGCTTGCGAACGATCAAAAGAAGCATCGGGAACGCGAAGAAAAAGCGGAGGCACCCGCTCCAGATCCAACTGCCGCCGGAGAGGTCCATGCTCCGGTTCAGGAGAAATGTGAACGCAAAGAAGAACGAACCCGCAACCCCCAGAAAAAACGCCTTCCGCATGAAACACCTCGATTGCGGTTCGTCCGCCCTTTGGCGTCCGGCCAATGAAAATGGCGCTGAAACCCATCCCACCATCTGTTCTTGGGAATTCCACCGTATCGCACCCGGGGTCCTCCCTTAGGAATTCCCGATTTTTCTTCCGGAGCTTCCCCGCTTGAACGGCACCCGGCGCACCCTTTGCCGCGTGGCGCGCACGCGCCGCCTTATTTCAGAAACCGCCCGCGCGCGGCGCGCTTCCGCGCCGTCACCGAAACGGCGTGCCGCCCTGCCGCCGGGCTAGATACCCGGTCAGGGATTCCCTCGTATGGCCCTGGTAGCCGGTCACGGTTTCCGCCGCGGTCATGGCGTTCAGGACCGCTTCCTCCGTGGCCTCGGCGACCGCGCGGAACACCAAATCCATCCGGTCCTCATGCAGCGCCTGAAGCGGCAGAACGTCCTCCGCACACTCGTGCGGGAGCCGGTTTGCGGTGGAAAAGCCCACCATCACCTCGCCGCTGCCGTGACCGATATAGGAA
This sequence comes from uncultured Clostridia bacterium, assembly GCA_937934775.1. Classification (GTDB taxonomy): domain Bacteria; phylum Bacillota; class Clostridia; order Christensenellales; family Aristaeellaceae; genus JAEZHK01. The sequence goes on along the minus strand of CALGYL010000346.1, from coordinate 1,818 downwards.
CCCAACCGGATCAGCCCCACACCCGCCCTCCGGACGGCGCGGTACAGCTGCCGGTCCGTCAAAGGAATATCCGTTGCCATGACAACGATGCAGGAGCCTCGCTCCGGGCCTTCGGCCCGGCTTTCTTCCGCAACCGAAACGCCGCCGATCTGAAAATCGGCCAGCCGCCCGTGGTTGGTCAGCGTCAGAACGCCCAGCGTGTAGGGCCTGTCTTTCAGTTCCACCAGGCGCGACGCCGAGCCAATGCCGCCCTTGAGTCCATGACAGCTCATGCCCTTCCCCGCGCCCACATCGCCCTCGGCAAAATCGCATCCGGCGCTTTGAATTGCCTGGAACAGGTGCTGTTTATTCACCAAGCGGCGACGGATGTCGTTCAGGTACCCGTCGTTGCACTCGCACACCAGCGGATTGATCGATGTGAAGCCCCCATCGCACCGCTCCAGCATGTACTCTACCATGCCGTCGTGCACCGCGCCCACGCTGAGCGTATTGGTCAGCACGATGGGCGTCTCCAGCGCGCCCAACTCCTCAATCTGCATCAGCCCCAGCGTCTTGCCAAACCCGTTGAGCACATGGGCCGCCGCAGTCAGCTTGCGGTAGAACGGATTGTCCTGGCAGGGCATCACGACGGTCACTCCGGTCTTGAAGTCGCCGTCGTCGATCGTCGCGTGGCCCACCGTCACCCCCGGCACGTCGCTGATCTTGTTGCGTGGGCCGGGTTGCATGCGCCCTACCGTGACGCCCATGTCGCGTACTCGCATCGCCGGAACCTCCGTTTCTCCCCGCCCCGGCGCGCCGCGTTCGATGCACCCGCGCCGCGTCCCGTTCCGGGAAGAGAATTTCTTCCATTATACCCATACGGCCGAGTCCTGTCAAAACTGGCGGCGCTCGCATCAGCCGCTTCGCCGCCCGGCGGATGCGGATGCAAAAACGCGCGGGAGCTTCCCTAGAGAAGACTCTCGCGCGAAGGAAGGTTCCGTCTGCTATTCGAAGGACACCTGGTGCTCGGTCCAACTGGAGGCGGTGCCAGCGTTCGTGAGGTCGCAGGTTGCCGCGTACCGGGAAACCGTCACCTTGTACTGGCTGTCGCCCTGGACATACACCGTGCCGTCCGCGCCGACGATGGAGACCGTCTTGCCGTCCGCGTCCACAATCCTGCCTTCGCTCTGGAGCACGGTCAGCGTGCTGTCGCCGGTCACCACCCAGGTGGAATCCTTGTCGATGTAAAGGTTGCAATGGCCGCTGCCGCCGCTGCCCGCGCAGGACTCGTCGTCGATCACCGCTCCGGCGAGCGTACTTCCGGCGGTTATATAGAAGTCCAGGTCGGAGATGCTGTCCCAGACGACGTTTCCGCTCATCCGCTGCGCGATTCCAGTGAACTTGCAGTCCGCGCCATTGGCGCCCGTAGTGCCCCAACCGCGCTGGTTGGCGTTGCCCGTGCAGCGCAGGAAATACTCGCTGTCATCAGCCGCTGTGATGTCGACGCCGGAGACCACAAATTCGCTCTGCGTGTTGGTGGTGTAGAAGATGCCCCCATTTTTTGAGGTGAGCGTGCCGCCGACCATTTCAAACTTGCCTTCGCCAATTTCGGAGTCGCCGGACATGCTCTGGTAGAGGATCACCGTCCAGGTGTTGTCGTTCTGCTCCAGGTCCGCCATGTTGCCGGTCAGCGAGGAATCGTACAGCCGCACGGTGTTTTTGCCTTCCATGCAGAGCGCCTCAGAGCCGTTGGCCGTCAGCGCCGCGTCATGGATGGAGATATCAGCGGTGCAGTAGACCGCGGGGGAGCCGACGCCATTGGATGTGTAGCTGCCGCCA
>CALGYL010000345.1 GCA_937934775.1 uncultured Clostridia bacterium | reverse complement strand
CTCCCACCGGCAGCAACGGGCAGGCCGCTCAGGGCAATCCTCCCACCGACAGCAATGGTCAGGCGCCCCAGGGCAATGCACCGGATGGCGGTCAGGGCCCAAGTCTGACTCTGACGGGCGAATCGCTCACCTTCACCGTCAATGACGCAACCGTTATCACGTTGCGCGGCGGACACGACGCGCAGGATACCACCGGCGCTCTCTCCGACATCGCCGTCGGCAGCATCCTGACGATCGTATTGAGCGACAACGTCGCCACGTCCATCTCGGTCCAGCAGACCCCCGCGGCTCCGGCGGCAACCACCGCCCCCGCCGGCAACTAACAAACCATCAGCCCCATTCCTAATCGCCGGGCCGCCCGTCAATACACGGGCGGCCCGCGTTGCGTAAAGGCTTCCTCCCGCCTTCCAGCCTTCCCGACTGTCCCCGGCGTTATGGACGCGAGGATTGCGTTTTTCTGAAGCGGCGCGCGCGTGATAATCATAATGAAATGAAACCATTTCCTTCGGCCGCAAGCCCCGGAAAGTCTCCCGCCTTTCCGGCATGCGCGGATCCTTTCCTTTTCCGCGTTGAAAAGCGGAAAAGCAACCGCCCGCGCATGTTCATTGATTGTTCAATTTCCTCGCACATCCTTGCCAAATCCGGGGCGTATGCTTTATTCAAACGCATGGAACACACGGGAGGGATGATTGCAATGAGATTCATCCGGCTTCTCGCCCCGATTCTGGCGGTTTTGATATTGCTAGCGATGACCCAGGCGCCGGCGCTTATCGGCAGCGCGCAGCGCGTGCAAAACGCGCCGACCACGCAAAGCGCCCAAAATAGCCCGCTCCCCCAGGATCTTCAAAGCATGGCGACCGTCCAAAATGCGCAAAACACCGCCCCAACGCAGGACATTCAAGTCGCGTCGGCCGCGCTAAGTACGCTAAACCCCTCCCCGACGAATCTCCTCCAAACCACGCGGCCGCCGCAAAAGCGCAACGTGCCGGATCAGACGACTACCGCAGCGGATGATTCCACCGCGCAGAACACGACTTCGGAGCCCGCTCAAACCTGCGCACCGCTGCTCACGGCAGCCTTCGCCGTGGACGGCACGGAGAAATCCTCCGACAGCCAGACCATTTCCTCTCAAACCCCAGGCGAGAACGCGGTGCTGGTGAAAAACGGCGGCAGTCTGACCCTGACAAACGCCACCATCCAAAAAACCGGCGATGCCGAGAATACCGATCAGTGCGACGTCTACGGTCTCAACTCGGCGGTCGCGGCCTCCGGTGGCAGCATTTCCATTTCGGACAGCGCCGTCACCTCCGCGGCACAAGGCGGAAACGCCCTCATCGCCACCGGCGAGGATTCGGCCATCGACCTTGGCAACGTGACCCTGTCCACCACCGGCGACTCCGCCCGGGGACTTGACGCAACCTTGGGCGGCACCGTGACCGCAAGCGACGTGACCATCTCCACCACCGGCGCCCACAGCGCTTCGCTGGCGACCGGCCAGGGCGGCGGCAGCGTCACCGTCGACAAGGGCACGCTGACCACCTCCGGAGACGACAGCCCGCTCCTCTACTCCACCGGCAGCATCACCGGCAGCAACCTGACCGGCACCGCCGCCGGCAGCCAGATGATGGTGATCGAGGGGAAGAACAGCATCTCCCTCACCGACAGCGATCTGACAGGCGCGGGCGACATCGGCGTCATGCTCTTCCGGGGCGATTCCGGCGATGCAACGGGCGGCGCGGCCTCCCTTTCGGCCATCAACTGCAAACTGACCGCTACCTCCGAAGGCCCGTTCTTCTATGTGACCAACACTCAGGCGGAGGCGACGCTGGCGGGCAGTACGCTCACCTTCTCCAGCGGGATCCTGGCGCAGATCTCCGGGAACAATGTAAGCGGCTGGGGCGCGCCGGGCAAAAACGGCGGACAATTCACCTTATGCAGCGTGGGGCAGGTGCTGTCGGGCGACGTGGTGGTGGACGCCATCAGTTCCTTCACGCTGTCATTGAACGATGGTTCCATCTACACCGGCGCGGTGGATGTGAAAAACGAGGGGCAATCGGTCAATGTAACGCTGGACAACAACTCCTCCTGGACGCTGACCGCGGATGCCCATGTGGACGCGCTGACCGACGCAAAGGCCGATCTGAGCAACATTGAATCCGAAGGTTTCACCCTATACTATGACGCGCAGAACCCATCGAACGTCTGGCTGAACGGCAAAACCATCCCCCTGTCCGGAGGGGGCCGGTTGGCCCCGGAGGCTTCGGTTTCATAAATCCCTCCCCTGCGCTTCTCCCATTCGCTTCTCCCCCGCGTGAAACCCGCGGGGTTTTATTGCTTGCGGAAAACAGGAAAACTGCGCCGCAAATTAATCTGACGTTTTCACTGCCAGATTGCATTTTTATCCCAAATTCTGTATAATGCATCCGTGCTGAAACCATGGGCCGCTGGCTGGAAACACCACGAACTCAAGACTGGCTTTCTGCTTTTTCTGGGTTGCCTGGCAAGCCCGCATTTCTGGAAAGGGGGAAAACCACCATGAAACGGATCGTCTCGCTTATCCTCACCCTGGCGCTCCTTGTCTGCGCCGCGTCGCTCGCCGCCGCCGAAACCGCGTCCGCCGGTGGCAACTACACAGACGAGATGAAGATTCCCTACGCCACCGACCTCTCTCCCGACGACGGAGCCGATTCTGTGGAGCGGCAGGGAGATCACAAGGATTCGCCCTACTTCAACCGCCTGGACTTTTACAATATGACCTCCACCGACACCCTGACCATCCTGCCCAAATTCCAGACGCAGCAGCAGACCAGCGAATGGTCCTGCGGTGTTTCCTCGGCGCTGATGGTGCTCAATTACTATGGCAAGTTGGGCGACAACAACGAGGAGACGCTGGCAAAGTACCGCTCGGTGGGTCTCACCAGCGGCAAGGGCGCGGACGAGCCCAGCTCCACCAGTCTAAAGCAGATGATCGACATTTTTAACGGCGTCGGCGGCTTCACGCTCGCCTCTTCTTTCGACTACGCGGACGACGACGCACTGGGCAAGGCCTTCACGCTGGAGACCATCCGGCAGTACCTCACGGAAGGCACGCCCGTCATGATCGGTTGGAATGACTGGGGCGGCCACTGGCAGGTCGTCATCGGGTACGATACGATGGGCACGGAAACCGAGCAGGACGACGTGTTGATCGTCGCCGATCCCTACGATACCACCGACCACAATCAGGACGGCTACGGCGTGTATCCGGCGGAGCGGTTCCTCTACAACTTCACCTTCTACAATTTCTTTAACGACGAAGATGGCAACTTCATGCGCTTCCTCGCCGCCAAGCCCGCCGCCTGACCGACTCGCCAGCGTTACGGGCGTCAAGGCCAAACCTGAATCAGCACACGCACTATGAACAAGCGCGAAGCCGCGCGGCGTCGCCCGCCGGAATCCCGCAAAGGCCTCCTAAACAAAGGAAATCAAACGCGCGGCCGCGGTTCCCAGCCCAGCGGGGTTTCGGGAACCGCGGCCCTTGTTTTTTCCGGCGACGCGCCGCACGGCCTCCGCGTTGCGCGCTGGAGGCTGGCGGACAACGTGTTAAATTCGTAGAAAAACCGCTTCGGGAATGCCCGGCAAATCAAGTTTGCGCATTCTTAAACGAGAAATCTATTGACAAACGGGGCGCAGAATGGTACATTATTCCCGTGGTTTAGCACTCTAAACATCCGAGTGCTAACAGCGGCGAAAGGAGGCGGGAGCGTGAAGATGGACGATCGAAAGTTCATGATTCTCCGGACGATCATTGACGACTACATCACGACGGCAGTGCCGGTGGGCTCTCGTACGATTTCGCGCAAGCATGGCGTCGGATTCAGCCCCGCGACCATTCGCAACGAGATGAGCGATCTGGAGGAGCTGGGGTATCTGGCGCAGCCGCACACGTCCGCGGGCCGGGTGCCATCGGCCAAAGCCTACCGCCTGTACGTGGATCAGCTGATGCGCATTCACAAGCTGTCGGAAGACGACATGCGCCAGATCAACGATCACATGAAGATTCGTGTGGGCGAAGTGGAAGAAGTCATCCGCCGCGCCGCGCAGGCGCTGAGCGACGTGACCAACTACACCGCGCTGGTGGTGGCCCCGCATATGGACTCGCTGCGCATCAAGCGGGTGCAGCTGATCCCGGTGACGGAAGGCAACGCGCTGATGATCATCGTGACCAGCGCCGGGCTTGTCAAGGACGCGGTGGTGCGGGTGTCGGAGGGCATTACAAGCGACCTTCTGTACAGCATTTCCGAAATGCTGACCGAGCAGCTCTCCGGGCTGACGCTGGGCGAGATGCGCGGACGGTTCGCAAATATGTTCCGAGACCTGAAGGAGCACAGGCGGCTTCTTGCGTCGGTGCTGGATGTAATGGAGAACCGGCTCCGCGAGGAGCCGGAGGAGATCATGGTGGGCGGCAGTTCGAACCTTCTCGCCTACCCGGAGTACGCCGACATCGAAAAGGCCAGGCTGTTCCTCAGCATGCTGGAGAGTCGTGAAAAGCTCTACCCGCTGCTCAGGCAATCCGGCGGGTTGGAATTCTCCATACGGATCGGTCCGGAAAATGCCCTGCCCGAGTTGAGCGATTGCTCGCTGGTGACCGCCGTCTACCGCATCGGCAACAACTCAAACGGCACGCTGGGCATTTTAGGCCCGACGCGCATGAATTACGGCCGGGTGATCTCGGTACTGGAGTTTATGGGCAAGGCGCTTTCGAGCCTTTTGCCCGGGGACGACTGATGCCAGAGCTTAAGTGGTTTGGACGACGAAGAACGAGGACTGGAAGTGAGGACATGGCAGAGGATAAGGATAAAATGCAGAACCAGAACACCGAGGAAGGCGCTGCCCAAGCCGGCGAACAGGCGATAAACCCGCCCGAGACAGAGACGAACCAGCCCCAGCTTAAGGAACTTCAGGAAGCGCTGGAAAAGGCCGAGAGCGAACGGGACGATTACCTGCGAATCGCGCAGCGCACCCAGGCCGACTTCATGAATTACAAGCGGCTGAACGTGACGGCCAAGACCGACGCCTATGACGACGGCGTGCGGGATGCGATCGGCCAGCTGCTCCCGACCATCGACAACCTCGAGCGCGCGCTGGAAGCCGCCAAGAAGGCGGGCGAGGCAGGGGCCTTGACCGAGGGCGTCGAGATGACGCTCCGGCAACTGATGACCGCCATGGAGAAACTGGGGCTGAGCGAAATTCCATCGCTGGGCGAGGCGTTTGACCCCGAGTGCCACAACGCGGTGGTTTGCTGCCCCGGCGGCGAGCCCGGCACCATTCAAGAGGTTTTCCAAAAGGGATATCGCGCCAGAGGGCGCAACATCCGGTGCGCCATGGTCAAAGTGGC
>CALGYL010000344.1 GCA_937934775.1 uncultured Clostridia bacterium | reverse complement strand
GAGATGCCTAAGTGACTGGAGTTCAGACGTGTGCTCTTCCGATCTGATGGCACCGTAAACAAGCGTAGAAACCTCCTTCGGATGCTTCTGCGCGAGGGAACGGAGCCCTTCGCGGGCCTGAAATCGGAAGCGTAGAAACCTCCTTCGGATGCTTCTACGCGAGGAAACGAAGCCCTTCGCGGGCCTGAAATCCTCCGGGATTTCCGGGCGGCCCGCTGACGAAAGGAAATGTTTGGCCCGCCAGTTTTCGAACTGGCGGGCCAAACGCGTTTCCGGCGTACACGCCGCCGGAAACGAATCAAGAAGAGATGGGGTGCGGTTGTGCCGTCCGGCGTACGCGCTGCCGGAAACAAATCTAGAAGAGGCGCGGCGTGGTTGTGCCGTCCGGCGAATAAACCCGCCAGTAACGGCTGACGGAGAGGCGCGCAGCGGTTTGAGGAAGTGGGGAACAGATCAAAGACGGCGCGCCGTCAGGGCTGTGGGATTTTGTGCGTCGGATTTTGGGTGGGGATCAGCGCTCCTCCTGCCGCTCTTCGATCAGCATGATGAGGAACGCGGCCAACAGCAACGCGACGCAGGCCCAGACGGCCTGCCGGCCCAGCGGGCCCACCAGCCATTTTCCGGCCACCGCGCCTGCGGCGAAGATCGCGATCATGCCATAGTAAAAGCCGCTGGCGCGCAGGCGAGCGCCGTCCCGGCCGCTGAGGCCATCCATCAGAAGCTCGGTGGCGGTGCGCAGATTGCCGATGCACATGGTGGTGGCGATGGCCCTGCCCCGCACCTTCTGGAAGCTCTGCACCTGGATGCCGCAGGCCAGCGAGACCAGGCTGTTGGCCACAAGGTTCATGTCCTGACCCATGCACCCAACCGACCCGATCACCGCCATCTCGATCAAAAGGCAGGCTTGCCGCCAGTGGACGTGGCGGTGATTGCGAAAGCCCAAGCGCATGCCCTGCGCCGCCAGCACGCCCAGCGCGAAGGAAAAAATGGGGATCAGGTACCGCGCGGCGCCGGAAAAGCTGCCCTCCATCAGGTGGATGCCCAGCAGGATGATGTTGCCGGTCTGGGCGTTTGCGAACACACCGCCGCGGAACACGTAGGTATAGGCGTCCATAAACCCGCCGGAGAAGGCCAGCAGCATGCCCACCGCCAGCGATTCCGACATCTGCCTGTGAAGAACCGCCCGCCTGAAAAAACCGGACATGCCGCCTCCCTCCGGGCGCGGCATGTCCGCTGTTTTTCGGTGATCGAAGGGATGCGCCGCGCCCTGCGCTTCAATTTTAGCGTTTCAGGCGGGGCGGAGCAACGTAGGCTGTTTTTCGAAGCGGTTATTTTTCGAAGCCGCTCTTCTTCGGCAGGATCGATTCAAACGCTTCGGAGACCTTTTTCTGCAGTTCCGCGATGTCCGACACGGCCTTGTTGTCGTTGAGACAGACCATGTCGTAGGCTTGGGTGCGAATGGCATTGAGCGAGCCCTTCACGTTCTCGCCCAACGTGAAGTAGTGCCGGTTGTTGGGTGAGGTGGGGGTAAACCGGCCGTCCGCCAACTGCCAGTAGCGCATCAGCCAGTCGTTGACATCGCCTGGGGTGCGCAGTCTCCGGCGGCAGGTATGATCCAGTGTTGGGAATTCCTTCGCCCACACGTCCTCATAGGTGCTCTTCAGAAGCGGCTGGGGATAGTGGGAGCGCCAGAAGCCCGGGATGTCCGGAGGGACGAGCGAGGCCAGCGTATAGCGCAGCGCCCGGCCATAGCGGAAGTTGATGTATTTGAACGGATGATAGCGGATGAGCCGCCGCTTTTTGAAGTTGGCGTTGATCAGGGCCATATTGATGGCCACGTTGGCGCTGAACGGATCACCCCGCCGCTTCATCGTAAACGGGCACAGCACCGCATAGTCCGCGGGCCGGCCGCGCTTGAAAAACCGCTCGGGCGGCATGGACTGCAGCGGGAACATGTCGTCGTTGAAGTAGACGAACCGCTCGGCGATGCCTGGAATGCGGTGCAGGTTCAGCCCGATAACGCGGAATCTGAAGGTGGGCAGGTATTCCGGCGGGATAAAGTCCCGGTGGTTTACAATGTTCAGTTTGCGGGCATTCGGCGTTCAGCCAGCGGGGCAGGCGCCCCCAGGTGACCAGATGCACCCGGTTGACCCAGGGCGTAAATCTCTCAATCGCCCGGAACAGGTACTTAAGCGTATCCCAGTCGCGAAAGCAGACCGCCTGCGCGTCGCCGTCCTCGTTTGGCGCGTAGCGCGCTTTTTCAGCCAGCCATTCCGGGTCGCTTCCATCGACTCAGGCGACTGCAAAATCAATTTCCTCCATGGGAAATCCTCTTCTCGCGCGTTCTGACGCCGACATGGGAAATTATACCGGTTTTGAAACGCAAAGTTGTGTCCAAATCGTGTGCAATTCGGATGAAAAGCCAGATATTCCCCAGGCGATGCGCCCCTGAAGTCACCGTATCAGGCTTTCATGGCGTCTTCCCGCCCATCCCGCGCCATCAGGCGCAGAAACGCCCGGGCAACCGCCGGATCGAACTGCGTTCCGGCGCTTTTTTCAATCTCGCGCAGCGCCGCCTCCACCGGCATAGCCTTGCGGTAGGCGCGGTCCTGCGTCATCGCGTCAAACGCGTCCACCACCGAGAGCACCCGGGCCAATAGCGGGATGGCCGCGCCGGCCAGCCCCCTGGGATAGCCCTTGCCATCCCATTGCTCGTGGTGGGAGAGGATGTATTCCGATATATGCATCAGCTCCGGCGAGGCCTGCGCGATCCGGTAGCCCACCTGCGGATGCTTTTTGATCTCCTCCCAGTCGGACTCGGTCAGCTTTTCCGCCTTGGTCAGGATGTTCTTGTCGACGCTGATCTTGCCGATGTCGTGCAGCGTGGACAACAGCTCCAGCGCCACCAGATCCTCCTCCGGAATGCCCAGTTCGCGCCCCAGCCGCGTAGAAAGCTCCGCCAGCCGCTCCGCGTGGGCCTCGGTCTCGTCGCTCTTCTCCAGCATGGTCTTTTTAATCGAGGTCAAAATCGAACTGTGCAGGCTGCGCTGCTCGAAGATCTTGCGGCGGTACATGGCGTCCTCCGCGGACTTGCGGACGGCCTCCATTGGCTCCTCCGGATCGCGCTTGGTGGCCCAGCCCAGCGACATCGAAACAAAGCGCAGCTCATCCTCGCTGGAGGCGTGCTCGCGGCAGGCGGCGCGGATGGACTCCGCGATCTGCCGGGCGGCGCCGGAGTCGGTCCCCGGCAAGAGCGCGGTAAACTCGTCGCCGCCGGTCCGGGCCAGAACGTCGCCCGCCCGGAGGCTCTCGCGCAGGATGTTCGCAGCCGCCAGAATCACCCGGTCGCCCCGGACGTGGCCCAGCGAATCGTTGATCAGCCTCAGCCCGTTGATGTCGCCCATCATCACCGTCAGCGGCAGGAATTCGGCCTGGTCCAGCCGCTTCATCGCCTCGGTCAGGAAGGTGCGGTTGTGCAGCCCCGTGAACGGATCGTGGGTGCTCAGGTAGAGGATGCGCTCCTCGCGAAGCCTGCGGGCGGTCACATCGCGGCTGACGCCGATCAGGCCGATGATGCCGCCGTCCGCGCCATGGCAGGGCGTCTTGATCGTATCGAAGTAGAACGTCTCGCCGTCCCGGACGACGACCGCCTCATACCGCATCATCGCGCCCTCCGAGAGGCATTCCCCATCGCCCCGCCGGTACATGCCGACCAGGTCGCCTATCAGGAATTCCTGGTCCGTAAGGCCCCGGATCGACTCCTCGTCCTTTCCGGCGAAGGCGCAGAACGCCTTGTTGCAGCCCATGTAGCGCAGGGCATCGTCTTTATAGTAGATCTGGTCCGGGATGGAGTTGATCAGGGATTCCAAAAGCGCCTGTCGGTCGCCGTAGGCTTCGGACAGGCCCTTGTACATTTCGGTGGACTCGGTCAGCGCCCGGTTCATCGTCAGGATGGTCTCCTGGGACTCCATGACCCGTTTCAGCGTCGCGTGCACCAGCGCGTAGGTGAGCAGCGCCGTCGCGGCCACGTACAGAAGGCCCTTCACCATGCTCAACTGGAAAACATTGTGCTGATCGGTGGTGACCTCCCAGGCGAACAGATCCGACAGCACGATCCACGCGCTGCCCGCCAGCATGTAAATCAGCGCGATGCGGGCCGACCGGCCTTCCGCGCTCTTCAGCCATGCGGATATTCTGTTTTTTCCATGTTGGGTCTCGTGCTTTTTTGCCAAGCGATTCGCCTCGCTTTCCGGTTCAGCCGGTTGAAAGCGCAAATCGGGTGCCTGTCGGCGGACGGCCCGCCCGCACGCTGCGGAGGATGACGGGCCGCCGGACCTTCTCGGGTATGGAAAACGGGAGACGGTCGGGCGGGATGGCTTTTATAGACATCTTGGACGGATCGGATGGTAGACAAGGAGGAAGATGTGTTTGGGGAATGCCTGGCGCGGGCCTGACGCCCCTGCCGAGGGAAATCCGGGCGGACGCGCTGGGCCAGGGGGAGCATCGCGTCAGCGGCGGAGAAGCCGGACGAACCGGTCGGCCAGTTGCGGATCAAACTGCGTGCCCGCGTTGCGCTCGATCTCCCGGAGCGCCTCCTCGCTGGTCATGGCGCGGCGGTACACCCGGTCCTCGGTCATGGCGTCGTAGGCGTCCACGATGGCGAGAAGCCGGGACAAAAGCGGGATCTGCTCGCCGGCCAGCCCTCTGGGGTAGCCTTTGCCGTCCCAGCGTTCGTGGTGAGACAGGATGTAGTCCGCCACGTGGGACAGTTCCATCGCCGACGCGGCGATGCGGTAGCCGATTTCCGAGTGCTTCTGCATCTGCTGCCACTCTTCGTCGTCCAGCTTATCGGGCTTGTTCAGGATGCGGTCGTCCACGCCCACCTTGCCGATGTCGTGGAGCAGCGCGTACAGCGCCAGCTCGTCCATCGCCTTCTGCTCCAGGCCCATCTGGTCGCCCATCTCCCGGGAGAGGCTGAGCAGCCGCTCGCCGTGGGCTTCGGTTTCGCGGCTCCGGGCCAGCATGGTGGCCATGACAGACGTGATGGCGGAACTGTGGGGGCTGCGGCTCTCCAGAAGCTTGTGATAGTGCATGTTCTCCTGCGCGGACTTGACGGTCTGCCGGAAGCTGGTGGTCAGGCTGACGCGGGTGCCGCAGCCCACCGACAGGCTGAGTTCATGCTGGTCCGGGCCTATATCCTGGTTGAGGACGCGCACGGCTTCCTTGATGCGGCGCATCATCCGCTCGGCCTCGGCGCTGGAGGTGTTGGGCATGATCAGCGTAAATTCGTCGCCGCCGGAGCGGATCGCGACGTCATTTTCGCGGGCGCAGCGCTGGATCAGCCGGGCGGTTTCGATGATCAGCCGGTCGCCCTCCTGCAGACCGAACAGGTCGTTCACCAGGTGCAGGCCGTCGATATCGCACACGGCCACCGACACCGGCAGGTATTCGGCGCCGTCCAGCTGCTGGCTGACGCGCTCGTAATACCGCCGGTTGTTCAGGCCGGTCATCTGGTCGTGCTCACTGATGTACATCAGGCGCGTCTCGTTGCTCTTCTGGGCGGTGATGTCGATGACGATGCCCTCCAGCGCCTGGACGCCTTCCGCGTCATAAATACCTTGGCCCAGCTCCAGCACCCATTTGCGCCCGCCGGACCGGGGGATGATCTCATATTCATGTCGGAAATTGGCGCGGAGCGAGAGCGCGCGCTGCCACTCGTCCCAGATCATCTCCCGGTATTCGGGGGCGATCAGGTCGTTGTAGCTGAGCTCGCGGCTGTACAGAAGGCATACCGGCTCGTAGCCGGTCAGCGCCTCGCAGCCCTCGGATACATATTCCATCGTCCACGCCCGGTCGGGGCGGCAGCGGTAGGCCAGGCCCGGCAGGTGGGACAGGAGCACCGTCTTGGATCTTTCGCTCTCCCGGAGCGCGTCCTCCGCCAGCTTGCGGGCGGTGATGTCCTCAATCAGGGTCAGCGAATACTGCTTCGTTTCGCCGCTTTGCATCCGGACGACCCTACCGTTGATCCACACCACCGAGCCGTCGGGGCGAAGGTAGCGCTTCTCCATCCCGAAGCCGTCGATTTCGCCCTGCTGCAGCCGCGTGTGACACGTTTCGGTGGCGGCGCGGTCCTCAGGGTGGGTGATGTCCGCCCATCTCAGGTTCTTGAGTTCGGAGGCGGACCGGCCGGTAATCTGCTGGAACATCCGGTTGGTGCTGTTCCAGCTGAACGAACCGGAGAAGGGAAGATCACCCGGCGCGCTGACGACGATGCCGACGGGAGCCTGATCCACCACCGCCCGGAACAGTTCCTCGTCCGCGGCCAGCCGCCGGCTCATCCGGGCCATCAGCAACCGCTCCAGAATCACCCAGCACAGCGCCACGAGCAACGCCACCCCGATGCAGACGATGATGACTTCCGGCATCATCCGGTGATAGATATTCGCCTGCCACGCGTCCGCGGAATAGTCGGTGCCCATCGCCGCCAGTATTTTCCCGTCTGAATCCAGAACAGGCGTCAGCGCGCTGACCCAGATACCCCACCGGTCGGTCTCGAAGCCGCTCACGGTGGTCATACGGGTGGTGAAGACTTTCAGAATGCTCTCCATCGCGCCGCTGTATTCCTGGCCATAAGGCGAATAATCCTTGGAGGACCCCGGCTCGGAGTCCATCAGGAAATAGAATTTTCCATTTTCTTCATAGATCAGATAGGCGAAGCGAAGCTGGGTGTTTTTGCTCCGGAACAGCATCAGCGTACGCTTGAGCGATGTGTAGCCGGGCGACAGCGAATTGATCGACTCCTGCCGGATCAGCCCCTTGATCTGCTGGTCCATTAAGAGTTCTGCCGATTCCACCAGGCTCGCGGCCTCGTCGACCGCGAACCCCTGGTATCTCGCGTAAGCGTAATGCAGGTACAGCGCGCCCAGAAAGGCGACCAACACGAAGAAAACCAACAGAATTGGCAGACGGCGTATCGGCCGCACAGGTTGTTCGGATTTTGACGGAGCCATTGCTCGCGCCTGACTCATTCGTTACCCCCGCTTGTCAATCAGGCAGGGCGTTGATCCCGGCCCCAACGTATGCCGGCACGCCATCCGGCGCCAAAACCCATGCCTGGAAGGATCTCAGTAGAATCCAGGTGCTCTTCTCCCAATTATCATAATAAAGGCAAATCCCATCCATGTCAACTGCGGGGCTTTGCGGAATTTGTAGAAAAATGTGCCGTATGGGCCAAAAGCACTTGACAAAACAAAACAGGTGCCTGTATAATAATTATTACAGGTACCTGATTATTTTGGCGCAATGCGCCGGAGGGGGAGACCCATGAAAGAATTCGACAAAACCGAGCGCCTGGCTGAGAAGTTTTTCCGCCTGCAAATGCTGCTGCACCGGCAGCAAATCGCAAATTTACGCGCCTTCGGACCTTCTGGAAGCCCGCTGCGCGGGCAGGGGCGTATCCTGTCCATCCTGAAGATGCAACCCACCATCAGTCAGAAACAGCTTTCGTTCCTGCTGGACATGCGCCAGCAGTCGCTCAGCGAACTCCTGGCCAAGCTGGAGAAAAACGGCCAGATTGCGCGGGCGCAATCTGAGGACGACAAGCGCGCAGTCGTCATCACATTGACCGACAAGGGCCGCGAGGCGTCGGATGACGCGAGCGACGCGGCGCCCGACGCCGAGAAGGTGTTTGACTGCCTGACGGAGGAAGAGCAGTCGCAGCTCGGGCGGATGCTGGACAAGTTGATTGAGGCGCTGGACGACCGGACGGACGGGCCACGGGAGGATTTCCGCCGCCCCTTTGGCCCGATGCACCCGCGCGGCTTCGAGCCGCCCTTTGGCTTCCACGGCCCCTTCGTCCCTGATGACGGCTTCGGGCCGGAAGGCTCCTTCGGACCGGAAGGCCCCTTCGGGCCCTGGGGCCGGGGCCGCCGCCACGGCGAAGGCTGCGGTTGCGACCGCCATGGCGAGGGCCGGGAGAACGGCTGCGGCCAAGGCGAACACCGCCGGGAACACCACGGGGAAGCGGAATGCCGCGGCGAAGGCCATCCGTTCGGCGACAGGGCTGAATTCCACGGCCGCCGCCACCGCGAGGAGCGCCCCTTTGGGCAGCACGGCGAGCGCCGCGGCGCGAAACAAAACGGCGGCGAACACCACGGCGGTCCGAACCGCGAATAAACCCTTAATACTAACTCCAAACATTAATCACTCGTTGCGCTGGCTCTTTTCGCGCAGAACTGTGTCGCTCTCCACTTTGGCGTAGCGCTGCTACGCCTCGCTTCGGCTCCTTGTTCTGCATCGAAAACCCCTTAGCACTTTGGAGTGATTAATGTTTTCCTTTAGTATAAGTCCAAACGCAGCGCGCGCCGCCGGAAATCCGGCAGAATTTCAGGCGCACGCAGATGTTTCCTTTCGCATCAAAATCTGCGGGATTTTTACTACCCTGAGCGCGCCGCTTTTCCCGGCGCGCTTTGAAACTTTTTAACGAAGCGTTGCCTGAGGAACCCGGGCATGGTATACTTTATTTCGCGTTAATCCAATGAAATGATTCGCCGAATGATTCTGTCCGCGTTCGGCGCAAGAGGATGAGCACCATGCAGGGCAAGCAGGGAAAGAACCAGGATGATCTGCAAAAACTCAACCGGTCGCTGGTGATGCGGCTGATCCACAAGCTGGGGATCTGTTCCCGGGCGGAGGTGGCCAAGCGCAGCGGTCTGACCAAGGCGTCCATCACCGGCATCACCCAGCAGCTGATCGACGCGGGGGTGGTGAAGGAGGTCGGGCTGATCGACGGCGCAAAGGGCCGCCGGTCCATCGGACTGGCCCTATGCCTGGAGCACTACCTGTGCATCGGCATCCGGCTGACCCGAAAGGATGTGCGCGGCGGGCTGTTTGATGTGGCGGGCGAGATCTACGCAGATGAACAGCGGCAGATCCCCGTCAACGCAACGCCGGAGGACGCGATGGCCCTGATGAAGGACATCATCGAGAAGCTTCTGAAAAAGGGCGACGGCCGGAAGGTGCTGGGCATCGGGCTGGCCGTGCCCGGCCCCGTCATCTATGACGAGGACAAGATCGCCTTCATGAGCGCCTTCCCCGGCTGGGAGAACATCTCCATTAAAAAGGAACTGTTCGCGGCGTTCGGCATCCCGGTGCTGCTGGAGCATGACGGCGTGTGCTTCGCCATGTCGGAGTGGTGGGACCGGGACAGTCAGGATTACCGGCTGATGGTGTGCGTGTTGGCCGGTCAGGGCGTCGGCGCGGGCATTGTGGAGGGCGGGCGGCCCATCCGCGGCGCGCTGGGCTGCGCGGGCGAGCTCGGCCACATGTCGCTGGATGTTCACGGCCCCCGCTGTGACTGCGGAAACTTCGGCTGTCTGGAAAAATACGCCTCCACGCTGGCGCTGGAAAAGCGCATGGCCGAGGCGCTGGAAAGCCGGCCGCAGCACCCGCTCCACGGCCGCGCGCCCGGCTACCGGGAGATTTTAGGCGCCGTTCGGGCGGGTGATCCGCTGGCCACCGAGCTGTTCACCGAAGCCTCCACCTACCTGGGCTACGGCATCGTCAGCCTCATCAACCTTTTGAACCCCGACATCGTGGTGGTGACCGACAGTCTGGCCGAGTGCGACGAGCTGATGCGCGAGGTGCTGGAGCGCACGATCCGGAGCCGCCTGTCGGAAAATATCTTCAGCCGGACGAAGCTGGTGGTCAAGCCCTCCAGCGAATACCTGGCGATGCAGGCGGCGACCTCTTTGATTGTGGACCTGTTTTTATCAAGCCCAATCGACGCCGAAATGGAGAGCGGCGAAACGCCGTAAGCGCCGCGCCGCCCAGACTGCCAAAAAATCCCCGTAGAGGTTTTGTCGTTTCCGGCGGCATGCGCGCTGGAAATGCTTCCGGTTTTACTCGTCCCGGCCGCGTTGGCCGCTGCCTCTTTCCGTCCGGCCGTATGATTTTACACGCCGCTGACCGGATTTTTGACGTTTTCAAACATCCGGGTGGTATAGTATCCCCAGAATGATCCACGCTGCGGGGGCTTTCAGGATCAGGACGCGTTTGGGCACAGGCCGGGGAAGTCGGGGCGGGCGGGGCAATCGCCTTCTCCGGGGAGGTTTCCGCCCTGGCCGCCCAGGCGGCGCCGTTCATCCGAAAAACGCGGACCACGGAAGCCCGTTTTCCGGAGGCCGAGGTTTTGGACATCTCCGGAACCGGCGCCAGGCGCCGGGCAGGCCCCGACGCTTCCGCGGCGCAAACGCCCCCGTCCCCCATGGATGCCCGCAGGTGGGCGGATCATTCTCGGACCGAAGAGAGCGGCGAAGCCAGATCCGCGCCGTGTAAAGCCCCGGCGGACCAAGAAAGCCTTCAAGTCAGCGCCCAACGGCGCGCGGCAAAGCGGTACCTGGGCGCAGAACAGACGGCGCCCGGCAAAGCGCAGGTTTTTCCTTAACAGCAGAAAACCTTCGGGTTTCTGAGCATCAAAAAACCCGTATGGTTTTTTGATGCGATGGAAGAAGCCTTCGTGCGCCAAAAATCCTTACGGATTTCCGGGCGGCGCACTGATACTCACTCCAAACATGAATCACTCGTTGCGCTGGTTCTTTTCGCGCAGAACTGTGTCGCTCTGCGCTCAACGTAGCGCTGCATTTCACGCCGAAGGCGTATCCCGAAGGGTCGCCTCGCTTCGGCTCCTTTTTCTGCATCGAAAACCCCTTGGCGCTTTGGAGTGATTCATGGTTTCCTTTAGTATGACTTATGGTGCTGTTTCTACCGCCAGTGTGCGCTACTGTTGGCAGAAACACGCTTCCGGCGCACAGGTCGCCGGAAGCGAATGAAGCAGAACGAGACTTTGTTGATGGTCTGAAACCTTCGGGTTTTCGGTATAAATCAATTCCCCCGCCGGTTTCGGCGGGGGAAACAGGTTTTGGCGGGCGATCAGCCGATCATGCGGTCAACGACCTCGTGCCCCCGTTCGGTCAGCGTGATGCCGCCCAACTCCAGGTTGGGGGTATCGAAGGTGAAGCCGCGCCCCTTCGCCTCGGCGGCGGTCTCCACAAAGTGACGCCAGGCCGCGGAGGAATGGTACTCCTGATAGGGGTATCCGGGCAGCGGGAAGTCGTAATCCAGATCAATCAGGCCCTTGTGCTCCATTTCGGAGAACAGCGCGCCGTACTCCCGGATGTCTTCCAGCGAATCCTCGGGGTTTGCGACGTACACCGGGCCCATCGCCACGGTGTAGGCTTCCGCCTCCCGGGACGAAGTCAGCGTAAACTGGGCCACCGGCAGGCCACCCCGGTCTAAAAGCGCCATCAGCACATTGTTTTCCGCGATGGACAGGCCGTTTTCATAATCGGGGCCGTCCTCGCCCCCGCTGTGTTCGTGATCTTCGCAGCCACAGCCGCAGCCGTGGCGGTGCTCCGCGTGCGCGTGTCCGCACCCGCAGTCGTCTCCGTGATGATCGTGATCGCGGCCCTCGTGATCGTGTGCGCCGCAGCCGCAGTTCTCCTCATGATCTTGCGCGCCGCACCCGCAGTCGCCGGCGTGGCCGTGCCCTTCGTGCGTGTCATGATCGTGGTCGTGGCCGCCCGCATTGGGTTGGCAGCCGCAGCCGCCGCTGTGTTCATTGTCCATGTTGTTCCTCCCGAAATGTTTGCGCCCAAGGGCGTCTGGAAATAGTATACACCATTCGGACGCCGCTGCAACGCGCACGGCGGGGCAATCTCCCCCGCCGAAGGTTAGGAGTTTGAGAGCGCGGGCCTTTCTTCGCTCTGGCATGTCAACTTTTTCGGCAGGCGGACGCGCGCGATTGACCCGCGCCCGCCTGGGTACGTATCATAACATGAAATGACCATGCGCAGGCTGAAAGGAGCACAACATGGCCGGAACCAACTGGAAAAGACAGTTTTCGATCATCTACGCGGGCCAGGCGTTTTCCATCCTGGGTTCCTCCGCGGTGCAGTTTTCGATCGTCTGGTGGCTGACGACAAAATACGCCTCGGGCAACGTGCTGGCGCTTTCGATGCTGGCGGGTTTTCTGCCGGGCATCTTTCTGGGCCCGTTCGCGGGCGTGGTGATCGACCGCTACAACCGCAAAACCGTCATGATGGCGGCGGACGGACTGGTGGCGGTTTCCAGCGCGCTCCTGGGCCTCGCCTTCTGGGCGATGGAAGTGCCGCCGATGTGGATCGTTTACGGCGCGCTTCTCTTGCGCGGGCTGGGCGGAACCTTCCACAGCCCGGCGATGCAGGCGGCCATCCCCACGCTGGTGCCTGAGGAGATGCTGGTCAAGGCGGGCGGCTGGGGCAACCTGATCTCCTCCGGCGGCATGCTGCTGGGGCCGGTGCTGGGCGCGTTTCTGATGAGCGCGATGCCCATCGCGCCGATCATGCTGGTGGACATTCTGGGCGCGGCGTTCGCCATCGGAACCCTTCTGTTTGTGAAAATTCCCGATCTTCCGCCCAGCGCCGAGAAGCCGCGCGTGTTTCAGGACATGGCGCAGGGCCTTCGTGCGATCCGGAAAAACCGGCCGCTGGTTCAGATCATGCTGCCGATGGTGCTGACCACGCTGGTGTACATGCCGCTGGGCGCGCTCTACCCGCTGCTGGTCAAAAGCCACTTCCTGGGCACCGCCTGGCACAACGGCGTGGTGGAGTTCGTCTTTGCCGCGGGCATGACAGTCTCCTCGCTGATCATGGGGCTGTGGGGCAGCGCAAAGCGCAAATTCCTGGTGATCTCGCTTTCCATCTGGGCGCTGGGGCTTACGTCCCTGCTCTCGGGCGCGCTGCCGCCGGAAGGCTTCTGGTTGTTCGCGGCGCTTTGTTTCCCGATGGGCGCCACCGGCACCTTCCTGATGGTGCCGCTGAACGCCTACATTCAGTCCACCGTGCCGCCCGAGCAGATGGGCAAGGTGTTCTCGCTTCTGATGACCCTGATGAGCGTGGCCTCGCCGCTGGGGCTGATCTTCTCCGGGCCGCTGAGCGACCTGATCGGCATCGACAAATGGTTCCTCTATTCGGGCGCCGCGCTGATGTTGGTGGCAGTGTACGCGTACCTGCGCACCCGGCGGTGCGACGACTCCCCCGATTGCGCCGTCCAGCCGGAAGCCGATCCCGCCGGGGCGGAGTGAATTGCGCGCCCGACACGATAATACCGCCCGATGTGTATACAGCCCCCGTCGTTCCCCTCAATCGATCCCGGCGACAGGCGCGCCGGGATCGAAGTTTGCCCCACCAGTTCACAGAAACTGGTGGGGCAAACGCTGAGCATCAAAAAAACCGTATGGTTTTTTGATGCGATGGAAGAAGCGCTTCGTGCGCCTAAAATCCTGCCGGATTTCAGGCTCGCGCAGTCTTTCCCTCGCAGCGCAGGACCGCGCAGCGGGATTGGGCCGCAAATATAGCGAAGCTATTTGTTTACGCCCGCCGTTCGCTTGATCTCCTCCGCCAGCGCGGGCAGGCCCGCCTCAAAGTTGACGCCGAAGCGGATATCGGTACCGGCGTCGTGGGTGCGCCGGATGGAAGCCGCGGTGAAATTGACCGCCAGTTCCACCGCCTGCTCCAGGCCGCAGCCATTGAGAAGCGCGCCGACCAGCACGCTGGCGAACACATCGCCGGTGCCGTGGTAGTAACCCTCGATCCGGGGCGCAAGGCTGACGCCACACGCGCCGGTGCTCCGGTCGTAGCAGGCCGCGCCCAGCTTGTCCGCATCAAACCACACGCCGGTCAGCACCACGCGCCGGGGGCCGAGATTGGACAGCCGCCGCATCAGGCCTTCGATGTAGTCGCGCTCGTAGGGGCCTTCCACGTACGGCTCGTCCAATAAAAGCGCCGCCTCCGTCAGGTTGGGCACGATCACGTCGGCCTCGGCGCAGAGCGACCGCATGCCTTCGGGAAAATCCTTGGGGAAATGGGCGTAAAGCTTGCCGTTGTCGGCCATCACCGGGTCGACCACCAGAAGCGTATCCGGAGATTTCAGCGCCCGAAAGGCCTCCCGCACGATGCCGATCTGCTCAAAGGAGCCCAGGTAGCCGGTGTAGAACGCGTCAAAGTGCAGGTTCAGCCCCTGCCAGTGACGCACGATGGGCAGAATGTCCTCCGTCAGGTCCCGGAAGGTGTAGCCGGTGAAGCCGCCGGTGTGAGTGGACAGGACGGCCGTCGGAATCGCGCTGACCTCCGCGCCCGTGGCGGAGATCACCGGCAGCGCCACCGTCAGCGAGCACTTGCCAAAGCAGGAAATATCGTGAATCGCGGCAACCCGTTTCTGTTTGTGCATGTTCGTCTCCTTAATACCACCATTGCATGTGGGATTTTCAGTATTTTAGCCGATTCCACGCCGCCTGTCAACGGCCCGTGAAAACTTCTCACGCCCGCGGTCCAATGAAACCGAATGATTTGACGGCGAGGAATTCTGTTAGTTCCCGCCATTTTTGCGGCAGTTCTTGCAGTGGCCGAAAACCTCCAGGTTGTGGCCGGTGACGGTAAAGCCGTCCTCGGGCAAATCTGGCTCGAAGTGGCCCATCGGACAGCCGCTCATGGGAATGATGCGGTGGCAGTCGACGCACACGGCGTAGTGCCGGTGGCCGGCGTGGCTCACCTCGTAGAGCGCCGTGTCGCTGCCCGTCACGGCGATTTTGACGGCCATGTGGTGCTCCACGAAGGACTCCAGCGCCCGGTAGACCGTGGAGAGCCAGGCGCCGCCGCCCTCGTTCTCAATTTTCAGCGCGATATCCTGCGCGTTCATGGGCTGATCGGCGGCCTCGAGCACTTCCAGCACCCGCTCGCGCTGCCGGGTCCGCTTCAGGCCTTCCGGCCATTTTTCTTCCGTCATCTTCCGTACCTCCCCGCGCCTCAGGCGTCCACGGCGCTTTTTACGCGCCGTTTGGCGCCGCGCCCGCCCAGAATCAAAAGTGTGACCAGGCAGATCACACCCGTAAGCACCACCGTTCCGCCGGGGCGCAGCCCCAGATAGAAGGCGGCGAACAGCCCGATAGACATGAACAGGAGCGCGAAGCCCACCGAGTAGAGCACCGTCTGCCGGTAGCTTTTCGCAAACCGCATCGCGCAGGCCACCGGGATCACCATCATCGACGACACGATCAGCGCGCCCACGGTCCGCGCCGCGACGGAGACCGTGACCGCCGTCAGGATGGTAAACGCAAAGTTGACCGCGCCCACCGGCACGCCCGCGAGCCGCGCAGCGCGCTCGTCCAGCGCGATGAAGAACAGCTCCCGGTAGAAAAGGAGGAAGCAGGCCATCACCAGGCAACTGATGCCCACCACCATCCACAACTCGAAGTCATCAATGGCCACGATGCTGCCGAACAGGAAACTGTTGAAGTTGGCGCCGCCCGAAACGAAACCGGACAGCACACCCGCGAGGCCGATGCCCGCCGACATGATGATGGCGATGGACATCTCCTGATACCTGGGCATCTTCTTTCGAATGAATTCTATGGACAGCGCGGCGCCGGTGGTCATCACCACCGCGCCCAGGACGGGGTTGACGCCCAGAAGAAGCCCCGCCGCCACGCCCGCGAGCGAGGTGTGGCTAAGCGCGTCGCCGATCATCGAAAGGCGCTTCAAGACCACCACCACGCCCACGCAGGGCACGATCACCGACAAAAGAAGCCCCACAAGGAAGGCCCTGCGCATGAAATCATACTGTAGAATATCCACGTTTTTCCATCCCTCCGGAGCGGCGTCCCGGCAAGCCCCGTCCCTTTTTCATGCGTTCCCGGTGACCTGTGCGCCGGGAACGCGTTTGAATGACCAGTGCGCACACTGGTCAGACCATCAACAAAGTCTCGTACTGCTTCATTCGCTTCCGGCGACCTGTGCGCCGGAAGCGTGTTTCCACCATCATTGCGCACATTGATGGTGGAAACCGCACACTTGAGGTCAGTGCGCCGCCCGGAAATCCGGCAGGATTTCAGGCGCACGCAGGTCCTCTTTACGCGCTCAAAAAGCCGAAGGATTTTTGAGCGCCCTGCGCCAGGAAGGCCCTGCGCATGAAATCATACTGCAACATGTTCATGGCTTCCATCCCCGTCCCCCGGATGCTTGTGCTTGTGTTTGAGTTCCTCCAGCACCTGTTGGCGGGGCAGCTCCACCAGAGAGCCCTCCTCCAGGCACAAAACCCGGGACGCGATGCCGGAGGCCCGGTTGACGTCGTGGGTGACCATGACGATGGTCAGATTCTGCTCCCGGTTGAGCCGGGTGAGCAACTGATAGAGCGTGTCGACGGTCTTTGCGTCCACGCCGCTGGTGGGCTCGTCCAGGAGCATCACCTTCGGCTGCCCGGTCAGTACCCGCGCCAGCATCACCCGCTGCTGCTGCCCGCCGGATAGCTGGCCGATGGGCCGCTTTTCGAACGACTCCATGCCCACCAGTCGGAGCGCCTCGGTCGCCCGGGCCTTCAGCGCCTTCCCCGGCAAGCGGAAAAGGCCCGCCTGCGAATACAGGTTGGCCTCCACAATCTCCCGGACCGACGCCGGGAAATCCTGCCCTGCGCGGGTGGCGTTCTGCGGTACGTAGCCGATCTTGGGCCAATCCCGAAAGCGCGCCGCGTCCTCCCCGAAGAGCATCACCCGTCCCTCGGAGGGCGTCAGCTCGCCCAGCAGCAGCCGCATCAGAGTCGATTTGCCCGCGCCGTTGGAGCCGATCACCGCCACGAAGTCGCCCTCGCGCACTTCAAATTCCACGTTGGAAAACACCCTGTCGCCGCCGTAGGCAAACCCCAGGTTTTCCGCTTCAATGACCTTTTGCATGGTTTCCTCTATTCCAGTGCCGCTTTGATTACCTCAAGGTTTCTGCGCATCACCGAGAAGTACTCGTCCCCGGCGGCGGTTTCTTCTTCCGTCAGGCCTTCGAGGGGGCTGAGTACGCCGGTTTCCGCGCCCACCTGATCGGCGATGGACTGGGCCACCTTGGGGCTGACCATCTCTTCGAAGAAGATCACCCGGACCGAATGCTGCCGGGCGAAGTCGATGATCTCGGCCACCCGGGCGGGGTCCGGCTCGGAATCGGGCGAAAGCCCCTCGATGGCCGTCTGATTCAGGCCATAGGCCTGGCACAGGTAGCCGTAGGCCGCATGGGCCACCACCACGTCCCGGTTTTTAAGATTCTGAAGGGTTGCGCGGTACTCCGCGTCCAGTTTGTCCAGCTCCGCCGCGCACTTCTGGTAGTTGGCTTCATAGACGGCCTTGCC
Organism: uncultured Clostridia bacterium; assembly: GCA_937934775.1. GTDB lineage: Bacteria > Bacillota > Clostridia > Christensenellales > Aristaeellaceae > JAEZHK01. The sequence goes on along the minus strand of CALGYL010000344.1, from coordinate 5,730 downwards.
GTCCGGGTCGGCCTGCGTCAGCGCGTCCCGGATGTTGCCCATCTCCACCTTCGCGTTTTCCGGGTCCAGCCAGACGTGGGGATCGGACTCTCCGTCGCCTTCGTTGAGTAGCGTCACGCCCTTCGCGGCTTCCACGGCGATCAGGCCCTTGTTGCCCAGAGAATTCAGTACGTCCTGAACCCAGTGCTCCATGCCCGCGCCGTTGTATACAAACACGCCGGCCCTTTCCAGGCCCACGATGTCCTTGGGGGACGGCTCCCAGTCGTGGGGCTCGGTACCCGAGGGCACCATCGTCGTCACCGTCACTCGGTCGCCGCCGATCTTCGAGGCAAAGTCGGCCATCGGGTAAAAGCTGGCGACCACATTCAGGCCGCCCTTCTCCTGAGCGCAGCCGTTCAGGCTTCCCATCATCAGAAGCGCCGCCATCGCGCACCAGAGCCAACGCATTTTCTTCATGAATTCTCCTTCGCCGGACCCATGCGACCGGCTCCGCACCGGAGACAGTTGCGCATGATTCGCATTTGCATTTCTATTATAAGGAGGAAACAGCCGGAAATCAATGATTTACCTAAATTTAATTAAACGGAGCGCATTCCCATCATTTTGGCGAATATTGCGACGCGTTTGTCGAAATCCAGTGTTTGTAGTTCATATTTTCGCCCATACTGCCAAAATGTCGCTTGACAGTTACCGAAATTCGTGGTAGATTGATGTAAACGATTACCGTTGACCGCGCCTGAAATCTGCGTGGGCGGCACACAGCCCCCGGCTGGAAACGGAGGTCGCCATGGCGACGATCCTGGACGTATCCAAGGCGGCGGGGGTGTCGGTGGCGACGGTCTCCCGGGTGCTCAACGGCAAGGGGCAGGTGAGCGAAGAGACGGCAAGCCGGGTGCTGGCGGCTGTGGAGGCGCTCTCCTACGCGCCCAACGTTTCGGCGAGAAACCTGCGCCTGAACGAAAGCCGGATCATCCTGATCGTCGCGCCCAACATCACCAATCCCTACTATACGCACATTTTGGCGGGCATCGGCAAGGCCGCGCACCGCATGGGATACAGCGCCTTTCTGTGCGATACCGGCGGCAGCCGGTCGGAGACCGAAAAGGTACTGGACATGCTGGTCCGCCGTCAGGCGGACGGGGCGGTTCTGCTGGCCACGGAGCGCGCCAGCGGCTGGCTGAGGCCCTACGCCGAAAAGTACCCGCTGGTGGAATGCTCGGAGTACGATCCCCAGCTGAACCTGCCCTGGGTTTCCATTGACAATTACGCGGCCGCGCGGGAAGCGATGGCCCACCTGATCTGGCTGGGGCACGTGCGGATCGCCCTGGTTTCCAGCTCCAACCACTACATCTCCACCCAGCTGCGCCTGAGCGGCTACCGGGACGCTCTGACGGAGGCGGGCCTCCCGGTGCGGGAGGATTACATCCGCCTGGGCGCGGCCGACTACAGCTTCAAAAGCGGCTTTGATTCCGCAAAGAGCCTACTGGCGTTGGAAAATCCGCCTACGGCGCTTCTGTGCGTTTCCGACATGCTGGCGCTGGGCGCCATCGCCAGCGCGAAGGAGCTTGGCCTGCGCGTCCCGGAGGATCTGTCCGTGGTGGGCTTTGACGACGTGGAGCACACCACCATGTTCCACCCCCATGTGACCACCGTCGCTCAGCCCTGCCTGACCATCGGCGAAAAGGCGATGGAGATGCTGGAGCGCGCCATCAGCCGCACCCCGCAGAGCCGGGAGGCGCTTCTGCCCCACCGGCTGATCGTCAGGGAATCCTCCGCGCCCCCTTCGGGACTTCTCGGCCTGAACCGGCCGGTGAGCCATAACAAATTCAGTGGGAGGTAATACCATGAGGAAACTCGTAGCGCTGACCCTGTCCCTGCTGATGATCCTGTCCTTCTCGAACGCCTATGCCCTGAAGATCGGCGTCGTGACCCCGGATGGCGACCACGGCTTCACCGGCGACTCCATCGCCCAGGCCCAGGCCGAAATCGCCGACCAGCAGAAGGCGCTGGGCTCCGACGTGGAATTCAAGTTCGGCGTCGGCGGCGAAGCGTCCAAGCAGATCGCCGTGCTCGAAGACATGCTGACCTGGGGCCCGGACGTCATCATGCTCTGGCCCATCGAGGGCGAGCAGCTGCGCTCCGCCGCTCAGGAAGTGCTGGACGCGGGCGTCAAGCTGGTCGTGTATGACCGCCTGATCCCGGATTTCCAGGGCCTGACCGCCGAAATCATGGGCGACAACGAGACCATCGGCAAGATGATGGGCGAATACCTGATCAAGTACTTCAAGGACCGCCTGGACAAGGGCGAGAAGCTGCAGTACCTGAAGTTCATCGGCGACAGCTCCACCGTCTCGGTGCAGCGCTCCAGCGGCATGGAAGAAGCCTTCAAGGCCTCCGCGTACGCCGCCCAGTTCGAGCAGGTGCACGAAGCGTTCCAGACCGACTGGTCCAACGCCAAGGCTCAGGAGCAGATGGAAAACTGGCTCAACACCACCGATCCCGCGCAGATCAAGGATCTGGACTTCATCTGCACCCATGACGATGAGATCGTTGATGGCCTGACCATCGCCCTGAACAACTTCACCGGTGAGCAGAATATTAAGATCATCACCTCCGTCGGCGGCCGCAAGGAAACCCTGGACAGCTACGACAACGCCAAGATCGACCTGGTGACCTACTTCTTTAGCCCCTCCTTCATCCGTGAAGGCATCCGCCTGGCTGTGGCCGCGGGCAAGGGCGAGCAGTACCAGGGCCAGGACATCAAGGGCCAGCTGTTCCTGATCCCGACCATCGAAATCGACAAGACGACCGTTGCCGACTATCGCGCCAGCAAGGAATACGCGGAGCGTTACGCGGCGGTGTCCGGCTGACAAATGGTGCGTTGAAATCCCCTGTAGGTCTTTCAACGCAAGGGACGAACCTTGAAGAGCTGCTTTGCAGCTCATCAAGGCAAGAAAGAACTTCGCGGGCCTGAAATCCTTCGGGATTTCCGGGCGGCTCGCTGACCGGGGGAAATGTTTCCGCCACCAGTGTACGCACTGATGGCGGAAACACATTCCCGGCGCGCAGGCCGCCGGGAATGAAATGAAAAGCTGCGCGGCAGACAGACCGATAGAAGCAAACAGGTTGGTCGTTGGGTATGTCGGCGGGTGTGTCGGCAACAGGTCGCCGGGTTTGACCCAAAAGCCGGACGGCGCGCACCGCGCCACACGGGGAGGTTTCCAAGTGCTGGTAGAAATGAAGGGCATCGTGGTGGATTTCGGGCCGGTGCGGGCGGTGGACCATGTGGACTTCACCGTCAGGCCGGGTGAGATCGTCGGGCTGATGGGCGAAAACGGCGCGGGCAAGTCGACGCTGATGAACGTGCTGGCTGGGACGTTCCCGCCCAACGAAGGCGAGATTCTTTTAAACGGCAAGAAAGTTTCGATCGACAATGCCAGGCACGCGATGCGGCTGGGCATCCGCTTTATTCACCAGGAACTGAACCTGTGCAACGATCTGACGGTGTTCGAAAACATGTATTTGGCCGAGGAGCTCTCCCGCGGCATGCTGCTGAATAAAAAAGCCATGGCCGCCCGCTGCGCCGAAGTGTTTCAGCGCATGCAGGTGAAGATCGACCCCTGGGCCACGGTGCAGACACTGCAGCCTGCGGAAAAGCAGATGGTGGAAATCGCCCGGGCGCTCCTTTTCAAGAGCGAAGTGATCATCATGGACGAGCCCACAACCGCCCTCGCCACCCACGAAATTGAAAACCTGTTTGAAATCATGCGCCAGCTGAAAAAGGAAGGCGTCAGCTTCATCTATATCTCCCACAAGATGCCGGAACTGTTTGAAATCTGCGAAACCTACTCCGTGCTCCGGGACGGCAAACTGGTCTCCCAGGGCCTCCTCAGCGAGATCGACGAATCCGTTGTCACCGAGATGATGATCGGCCGCCACCTGTCGGACGAGGACTTCGAGCACAAGCCCTGCTACGCCCGGCCGGACCTTGCGCTGTCGGTGAAGAATCTATCGGGCGCGGGCTTCCGGAACATCAGCTTTGATCTGAAAAAAGGCGAAATCATCGCCATCACAGGCCTGCAGGGTTCCGGCCGCGACGCGCTGGCCGACGCCCTGTTCGGCGCCGAGCCCTGCACCGGCGAAATCAAGGTGAGCGGCAATTCGCTCAAAAGCGACGGAACCGTGCTCCAGCACATGCACGCGGGGATTGCGATGGTGCCGCGCGCCCGCAAGGAGCGGGGCATCCTGAACGACCTGTCCATCTTCGACAACACCTCCATGGCCTACTTCAACACCAAGCACCGGGGGCTTCTGATCAACCCCGCGCTGGAAACCCAGCGCTACGACCGACAGAAGAAGGCGCTGTCCATCAAGGCGGACAACCCGAAAAACCCCATCACGTCGCTGTCGGGCGGCAACCAGCAGAAGGTGATCCTGGGCCGCTGGCTGGAAACCGAGGCCGACATCCTGATCTTTGACAACCCCACCCAGGGCATCGACGTGGGCACCAAGTTTGAAATCTACCACCTGATCCTGCGCTTGGCCGAGAGCGGCAAGGCGGTTCTGGTGTTCAGTTCGGAATTCCCGGAGATCTTCAAGGTCGCGGACAAATGCATGGTCATGTACCTGGGCTCGGTCAATCAGGTGCTCTCCCGGGAGGATCTGACCGAAAAGAACATGATGTATTACGCCACCGGCGCGAATTTGGAGGGGATCAGGCATGCTTAAGACGGCGCAGGCGCATTCTCCCCGGTATTACCTCAAAAAGCTTTTGTCGGAGTACAGCTACTGGCTGTCCTTTTTCCTGCTGGTGGCGATCGCCTGGTATTTCAACCCCAACTTCTTCCGGTGGACCAACATCTCCAACATCTTCGTGCAGAGCGCGCCCACCGGCATCATCGCGCTGGGCATGACGATGGTCATCTGCGCCGGGCAGATCGACATCTCCGTCGGCTCCCAGGTGGGCATCATTTCGGGTTTGTCCATCCTCGTTCTGAACGCCACGTCGAACATCTGGATCACGCTTCTGTTCTGTCTGCTTCTGGGGCTTTTCATCGGCACGTTCACCGGCACACTGGTATCCAAGGGCCACATGCCGGCCATGATCGCAACCCTGGCGGTGCAGACCGCCTGCCGCTCCATCATCAACCAGATCGGCCAGGGCGGCCCCTTCACCGTGACCGACAAGGCCAATTATGAGGTCTTCCGCCTGGTGGCCGCGGGGAATATCCCGCTGTTCGGGCTCAAAATCCCCTACCCGATGATCATGCTGATCGGCATCTCGCTTTTGTTCGGCCTGATCATGCAGCGCACGAAGCTGGGCAAGCACGTCTACGCCATCGGCTCCAACGAGACCTCCGCGCGCCTGGCGGGCGTCAGCGTGGACAAGGTCAAGACGCTGGTGTTCACGATCACGGGCCTTCTGTGCGGCTTCTCCGGCTGGCTGTACGCCTCCCGCGTGATGGCCGTGGCCTCCGCCAACGCGGGAAACCTGTTTGAAATGGACGCCATCGCGGCGGTCGCCATCGGTGGCACCTCCATGAGCGGCGGCCGCGGCAAGATTATCGGCACCTTCCTGGGCGTATTGATGTTCAAGATCATCAACAACATCCTGACCATGGCCAACGTCCCCACCTTCTTAAACGGCGCCATCTCCGGCGGCATCATCATCATCGCGGTGCTGCAGATCGGAAGAGCGTCGTGTAGGGAAAGAGTGTAGATCTCGGTGGT
>CALGYL010000343.1 GCA_937934775.1 uncultured Clostridia bacterium | reverse complement strand
GCTGTGATCATCGGCCGGGATGCCCGGAGTGTGCCGCGGGAACTTGCATTTGACTACGTTTTCGGCTACACCATTCTGAACGACGTCAGCGCCCGCAGCCTGCAGGGCAAGCACAAGCAGTGGTACTTCGCCAAAAGCCTTGACGGCTTCACGCCGATGGGGCCCTGCATCGCGACGGAGGAAGAATTCAGCCGCCCGCCCGCGCTTGCGATCCGCTCCTTTGTCAACGGCGCGCCGCGTCAGAACGCCAACACAATAGACCTGATCTTCGACATCCCGCACATCATCGCGGAGCTGTCCAGCGGCATGACGCTGAAGGCCGGGACGATCATCTCCACCGGCACCCCGGCAGGCGTCGGCATGGGCATGCAGCCACCCTGCTTTTTGAATAGAGGCGACATGGTGCGCTGCGAAATTGGGGGAATCGGCGCACTGGAAAACCCGGTGGCATAAACCGCGACACACCCGCATCAAAAACGCACGATGCGTAAAAATGTTCCGGAGGAAATGCAAAATGGAAAAGAATCGGAAAGCCGACTGGATTCTTCGCTTTGTCAAGGGCATCTTTATCGGGAGCGGCTTCATTCTACCCGGGGTCAGCGGCGGCGCGCTGGCGGCGGTGTTCGGAATCTATGAACGAATCATCTCGTTCCTATCCAACATTTTTAAGGATTTCAAAGAAAATATTCTGTTCTTTATCCCCGTGGGCCTGGGCGCGTTCGCGGGCATGTTCCTGTTTTCCTTTGTGGTCAGCTTTATGCTGGGCAACGCGGAGACTTACACAATGTGGTTCTTCATCGGCTGCATCGTGGGCATGCTGCCCGCGCTGTTCAAGCAGTCCGCTAAAAAGGGCCGCAAGCCCTGGCACCTTGGGCTGGTGGCGGTGGTATGCGCCGCGTTCTTCGTGCTGCTCAAGCAACTGGAGACCGTCGTCGCGGTGGACATGCCCCACAACATGCTTACCTGGCTGATGGCGGGCGGCATCATCGGGCTGGGTGTGATTGTGCCCGGCCTCAGCCCCTCCAACCTTCTGGTGTACATGAATCTCTACAAACCCATGGCCGACGGCATCAAGGGACTGGACTTCGGGGTGATCCTGCCGCTTGCGGTGGGCGCGCTGGCCTGTGTGATCCTTTTGTCCAAGCTGATGAGTTACGTCTTCTCCAAGGCTTACGCGGTACTCTACCATTGTATTCTGGGCATCGTGTTCGCCTCCACGCTGATCATCGTACCGTTCCAGTACAACTACCTGAGTGTGGGCGGGCTGTACTGCCTCCTTGCCTGCGCCGCGGGCGCCGCGCTGGCCCTGTTCATGAGCAGGCTGGAAGACAAGTATAAGCCGGAGGATTGAGCCGAGGCCTTGCCAGGCAGCGGAAATGGCCCCCAGGTTGTTCCGGAGTCCCTGCTTCGCGCGGCAGGGAGGATCATTCCTGATTTCCACAAAGGAAGCCTCGCGTCCCGCTCGGCGAGACGCGAGGCTTCCTTATTCATAGAATATCGCTTATTTCCGGCTCACGCAGGGCGCGCCGGGAGTCAGAAGCGCCTCGACGTCCGAAAGTGTGATGGCCGTAAGCCGGTCCAGACAGACGCGGTTAAGCTCCTCATACACCCGGTCCATCGCTCCGGCCATACCAGAGGCCACCATGCAGTCGATCGACGGGTCGCCGGAGCGCCAGCAGGAAGCGATGGGGCGCTCCTCCAGCGCGTCGACAATCTGACGGAGCGATATGCGCCTCGCCTCCGCCAGCAGGCGATAACCGCCTTCCGCACCTGTTCTCGCCTCCACCAGCCCCGCCTGCCGCAGTTTTGTCATCACCTTGCGCACGCGGGCGGGATTGGTACAAACATTTTGCGCAATCGCCGCGCTGTCCAGCGCCTCGCCGCGCCTGTCAAGGTATACCAGCGCGTGCACCGCCACCGCGAATTCGCCGGTCATGCGTCCATTCCTTTCCCCTGAGGCGCTACTTCTCTGTTTCGTAGGGCCAGTCTATGATGCCGCCAAAGTCGTATACCTTGGTGTAGCCGAGCGCTATCAGCTTGTGCGCGGCGTCGGCGCTGCGGCGGCCGGACCGGCAGTACAAAAGGAGTTCCTGATCCTTGTCGGGCAGCTGATCCGGCATCTCGTTCAGAATACCCTCGTTGGGCACGTTGATCGCTCCGGGAACATGGCCGGATTGAAATTCTTCCAACGTTCGGACATCCACGATGATCACAGGATCGCCGCTGTCCATCCGGGCTTTGGCCTCCTCGGCCGTGAGCTTGTGATACTCCGCCGGGGCGGGCGAAGCACTGGCAAGCGGCGCTTCCGTGGCCAGGGACGCCTCCGCCACAGCGGCAGGCGTAGTATTGTAGATCGAACAATTCCGGGCCGATGCGCCCACCGTCCCCCAGACGCCCATTGCGCCCGCAACAACCAGAACGAGCGCCGCCCATGCGACCTTGTTCATGCTGGCCCTCCATTCTGTAACTTTATAAGTTACATTTAGTGACTTCAGCATATCGCATCCATACCACGCCGTCAAGCGCAGATTGCGTTAAGCAAGGCAGCTGAATCTACCGTCTCAGTCCCGCACGATGACCGCGAGGAACACCAGATCTTCGGTTCCCGTGTTCTCCACCGAATGCCCGTGCCCATTGGGTGTGGACAGTGTGTCGCCTGCGGAAACGGTGATCTTCGCGCCATTGTCGTCCGCAGCGCCGGAACCGGCGATAAAGTGAAACAGCTCCGTCTCATTTTCATGCACGTGATAGCCGATGGACGCGCCGGGTTCCAGCCGGATCATCGTGTACAGCCGCAGATTCTTCGGAATCTCCGGGGCCAGCGCGGTCAAAGACGCCGTGCCAATGCCGCCGCGCATATGCTCCCGGCGTTCTGTGGGATGGATTTCCTTCTGATACAGCATGGGATGAACTCCTTTCGATTTTGGGACTCTATTTGCCAGCGCCCAGTTTCTGCCGGGCGCGCCTGAGAAACGTGAACTGATTCTTGTCGTAGTCTAAAAAACCCTCGGCTTTGAGCTTGGACAGCTCCGCGGACATGGCGCTCCGGTCGACGCACAGGTAGTCCGCCAATTCCTGCCGGTTGTAGGGGATGGAAAAGCTCCTTGCGCCCGCCTCTCGGGCCTGCTCCGATAGATAGGAGAGCAGCTTTTCACGGGTAGACCTGCGGGACAGGTGGCGGATCTTCGCGCCCAGCATGATGTTCTTGCGGGCCAGAATCGCCATCAGGTTCTCAATCAGCCGGGAATGAAAGGGGCAGGCGGTTGGGCAGGTGATCAGAATCTTTTTCACATCAATCAGGAGGACCTCGCTGTCCAGCGCGGCTTCCACCGAAAAGGGCATACGCGCCGCACCCGCGCAGGCGAACGCTTCTCCAAATAGGTCCCCTGCCTCCATCCGGCCAATGATGGCGCGGTTGCCCATCGGGTCCTCGGCGGTCACCTGCACCGCGCCCGACTGGAGTAAGCCCACCGAAGGCGCGTCGCCCGCGGAAAAGATCATTTCGCCCTTTTTAAATCGCCGCCGGACCGCCTGCAGACAGCCCAGGAGGCTCTCCCGCTCAGATCCCTCGATTCCCAAAAACAATTGTTCCACACGCCATCCTCCTGTTGGATTTCCAACAGACAACCCACCCGCATTGTACTAGAATAAGCCCGTAAAGTCAAGGAGGTGCTCCAAAATGAAGCGCAAAATCATCCGCATTGACGAAGAAAAATGCAACGGCTGCGGTGCGTGCGCGGCGGCTTGTCATGAAGGCGCCATCGGCATGGTGGACGGAAAAGCGCATCTGATGCGCGAGGACTACTGCGACGGCCTGGGCGACTGCCTGCCCGCCTGCCCCACCGGCGCGATCACTTTTGAGGAACGGGAAGCCCCTGCTTACGACGCGCAGGCGGTGGCCGCGTCCAAACCTGGCGCCATGCCCCACGCCGCGCACGCCCACGGCGGCTGCCCCGGCTCCATGGCCAAGAGCATCCAGCGCGACGGACAGGAAGCTGCGCCCCACGCCCACGGCGGCTGTCCCGGCTCCATGACACAAAGCCTTTCGCACAGGGCTGAGGCCGAGCAGGAACCCACCGCGCCGGTCAGCCAGCTGAACCAGTGGCCGGTGCAGATCAAGCTGGCGCCGCTGAACGCGCCCTACTTCCACAACGCGAACCTTCTGATTGCCGCCGACTGCACCGCCTACGCCTACGCCGACTTCCACCGCCGGTTCATGAAGAATCACATCACCTTGATCGGCTGCCCGAAGCTGGACAGCGGCGACTACGCCGACAAGCTCACCGAGATCCTTATGCGCAACGACATCCGGCGCGTCACCGTGGTCCGGATGGAAGTTCCCTGCTGCGGCGGCATCGTAACCGCGGTCATGGAAGCCCTGAAACGCAGCGGAAAGTTCATCCCCTGGCAGGTCGTAACGCTGTCCACGGACGGCGAGATCATCGACGAATAACCAACAATTTTGAGGAGGAAACGAAGAATGAGCATGTTTTGCTTTCAGTGTGAGCAGACCGCGGGCGGAAAAGCCTGCACCGGAAAAGCCGGCGTTTGCGGCAAGCCCGACGTCGTCGCCCTCGACCAGGATGCCCTGACCCGCGCGCTGATCGCTTTGGCTGCCGCCGCCGGTGATTCCCCGAAGCCCGCCTCCGTCCGCCTGATGGTGGATGGCCTCTTCACCGCCGTCACCAACGTGAGCTTTGACAGCGACAGCATTCGCAGACTGACCGCCGAAGTGGAACGGGAAGTCGTGGCGCTGGGCGGCTCAGTCCCCGCCAATGACGAAGGACCGCTGACGCTGTGGACCGAGAACGAGGACGTGCGCTCGCTGAAGTCGCTGATCCTTCTGGGTCTTCGCGGCACCGCCGCCTACGCCGCCCACGCCCACGCGCTGGGTCTTGAAGATGAATCGGTCAACGCGTTCTTCTTCGAGGGCCTGCGGGCCGTCGGCGACGCGAACGCGGACGCCGCAAAGCTCCTGCCGCTGGTGCTCAAGACCGGCGAGATCAACCTCAAGTGCATGGAATTATTGGATAAAGCCAACACCTCCGCCTATGGCACGCCAGCACCCACCAACGTCACGCTCACCGTGGAGAAGGGCCCGTTCATCGTCATCTCCGGACACGACCTGAAGGATCTGGAACTTTTGCTCCAGCAGACCGAAGGCCGCGGCGTCAACATCTACACCCATGGCGAAATGCTGCCCGCCCACGGTTATCCGAAGCTCAAGGCTTACAAGCACCTGAAAGGCAATTTCGGCACCGCCTGGCAGAACCAGCAGAAGGAATTTGACGGCGTTCCGGCCGCGTTCCTGTTCACCACGAACTGCCTGATGCCTGTGCGCCCCAGCTACGCCGACCGCGTATTCACCACGGGCCTGGTCGCCTACCCCAGCCTGATCAAGATCGGCGAGGACAAGAACTTTGAACCCGTGATCCGGAAAGCATTGGAACTGGGCGGCTATCAAGAAGATCACCCGATGACCGGCATCAACGGCGGCGCATCCGTCACCACCGGCTTTGGATGGGGCACCGTGCTGGGCGCGGCGGGCCAGGTGATCGACGCG
>CALGYL010000342.1 GCA_937934775.1 uncultured Clostridia bacterium | reverse complement strand
CCCGCTGGTCAACCCCGGCGACCCGCTCAGGATGATCGGCCTGGGCACCTTCGCGCGGCCCGGCACCTCCGTATCGCTCTATGACAGCGTAGGCACCAAAACCTCCACCTTCACCCTGCCGGGGGCGGACACCAACCGCCTTGCCAAGGTGTTGACGGATGAAGACCGCGTGAATATGGTCAACTGGTTCACCGCCGCGGGCGTAGACATCACGGGGCTGGACATTCAGGATACCCCGGCGCTTCTCAGCCTCTGGAAGGCCAACTACGACAAGTCCGTCCGTCCCAAGGGCATGACGAAGGCCTTGCGCAACTACTTCGAGCGGCTGAACAATTCCATCCTCTCGGCCAACGATTCCGACAAGCTCACCGTTTCCGCCCCCGACAAAACCGGGGCGCTGGTCGAGAAGAGCCAGATCGCCAAGACCGATTACGTGAACGTGGCCGATGTGGCCAACGTCAAGACGCTGCCGCTGGGCACCGACAACTTCGGCCGCGACACGCTGAAAGAGCTGGTCTCCGCCAGCGGCACCTCCATCAAGATTGGCCTGATCGCGGGCGCGCTGGCGACATTGATCGGCCTTCTTCTGGGGCTTCTGGCCGGCTATCTGGGCGGCATTGTGGATGAAATCGTGATGTTCATCACCAACATCTTCACCGTCATCCCATCGTTCATTCTTTTGATCCTGATCTCCTATTCCATCGGCCAGGACCAGCGCGGCGCGGTCACGGTGGCCCTTGTCATCGGCTTTACCTCCTGGGTGTGGACGGCCCGCTCGGTCCGGTCACAGGTCATCTCGCTCAGAAACCGGGACCATGTGAACCTCTCCAAGCTGTCCGGCCACAGCCTCTTTCGGATCATCATGACGGACATCCTGCCCTACATCGCCTCCTACGTGGTCATGGCGTTCATCCTTCAGATCTCGTCGGCCATTCTGGCGGAAGCGCAATTGTCGCTTCTGGGCCTGGGGCCAAAGACCACCGAGATCCCCACGCTGGGCCTGATGATGAACTGGGCCATGCTGTACTCGGCGCACCTCAACGGCTCATGGTGGGCGTATTTCCCCTTGATCCTGACCATCGCGCTCATCTCGTTCTCGCTGAACCTGATGAACACGGGTCTGGATCAGGTGTTCAACCCCACCCTGAGGGATTAGGAGGCTGACCATGGGCAAGACGATACTGGAAGTCAGGCAACTGACCACCAAGTACATCACCCGCTTCCGCGAGGACGTGTACGCGGTGGATCATGTTTCATTGAAAATCGAAGAGGGCAAATCCCTGGGCATCGCGGGTGAAAGCGGCTGCGGTAAATCCACGCTGGCGCTGAGCCTGATGGGCTACTATTTCGCGCCGCTGCACTACACGAGCGGCGAGATCATCATCGACGGCAAGAACATCACCGGCATGGACCCGGACACTGTCCGCAAGTCCGTTCTGGGTACCGAAGTCGCCTACATCCCGCAGGCGGCCATGAACGCCCTCAACCCCACCCGCAAAATCATCCGCTTCATCGAGGATGTCATCCACGCCCATGATCCCAAGATGGGCCGCAAGGAGATCTTCGAAATGGCGGAGAGCCGCTTCCACGAACTGGGCCTGCCGACGGATGTGCTGGACAGGCACGCGGTGGAACTGTCGGGCGGCATGAAGCAGCGCACCGTCATCGCCATCTCCACCATCCTCAAGCCCAAGGTGCTGATCGCGGACGAGCCCAGCTCGGCCCTTGACGTAACCAGCCAGAAGATGGTCATCAAGATGCTCCGCAACCTCATGGAGAAGGAGTACATCAAGGGCATGATCTTCATCACCCACGAACTGCCGCTTCTCTACAATGTGACCGACGACATCATGGTCATGTACGCCGGACAGATGGTGGAAAAGGGCGCCGCCAAGGAGATGGTCTTCGACCCGCTGCACCCCTATTCCAAGGGCCTGATGGGCTCCATCATCGTGCCCGAGGAGGGCGTGCGCGGCCACGAACTGACCGCCATCCCCGGCACGCCGCCCAACTTGAAGAATCCGCCCAAGGGCTGCCGCTTTGCCGACCGCTGCAAGTACGTGGTGCCTGCCTGCCGGGTGAATGATTTCCCCATGCTGGAGCTGTCCAACGGCCGCTCCTACCGGTGCGGTCATTCCGAAAGCTTCCTGAGGGAGGTGTACGACAGTGAGCGCAAATAGCCCCCTGTGCCTGAGTGGAAAGGGCGTCACGAAGACCTTCGGCACCGGCGTCAAGGCGGTGACCGCTGTGGATCACGTGGATTTCGAGTTCCGCGAGGGCGAACTGGTGTCCATCGTGGGCGAATCGGGCAGCGGCAAGACCACCCTGTCAAAGATGCTGCTGGGCCTGATCAACGTATCCGAAGGCGAACTCCTCTTCCAGGGCAAGCCCCGAGACATTTCGACCGCGCGCAAAAAGCGGGAATACTGGAAGGGCATACAGGCCATCTTCCAGGATCCGTTCTCCTCCTTCAACGTGTTCAACAAGATCGACACGGTGCTGCTGGACTGCATCAACATGCGCGGCGGGCGCAGGCTCTCCAGGCAGAAGAAGTTCGAGATGATGGACGAGGCCTGTTCGTTTGTCAACCTGAAGTTCGCCGAACTGACCAACAAGTACCCCTTTGAGCTGTCCGGCGGCCAGATGCAGCGGCTGATGATCGCACGCATTTTCCTGCTGAAACCCAAGATTCTGCTGGCCGACGAGCCCACGTCCATGATCGACGCCTGCTCCCGCGCCACCATCCTGGACATGCTGCTGAACCTGCGCAACGAAATCGGTATGACCATCATCTTCATCACCCACGACATCGGCCTTGCCTACTACATCTCGGACAGCGTATACATCATGGAGCACGGCAAGTTCGTGGAGAGCGGTACCGCGGACGAGGTGATCCTGCACCCGAAGGCGGCCTATACCAAGCGGCTGATTGCGGACGTGCCCAAGATCTACGAACCGTGGGATCTTTCGACCGTGTAGACAAGGAAAACCCGCGCCGCACCTTCGAATTGCGACGTGAACGGCGCAGACCCCGCCCAACTCCGCCTTGCGGCAGAGCTTGCGCAATAAAGACCATAGGCAACCCGCGGGCGCGCATTGCGCCCTCCGGTTGCCTTGATTCAATCCAGACCCCGGCGCTGGCCGCACGGGGTTCGAGAAGGGAATGTGATTCCATGGATGTGAAAAATCTGGTTGCCCAAATGACGCTGGAAGAGAAGGCTTCGCTGCTCTCCGGCGGGGACTTCTGGCATACCAAGGCCGTCGAGCGGCTGGGCATCCCACCGGTGATGGTTTCCGACGGCCCCCACGGCCTGCGCAAGCAGCGGGAGGACGGCGACCACCTGGGCATCAACGAAAGCATCGAGGCGGTGTGCTTCCCCACCGGCTGCGCCACCGCCGCATCCTTTGACCGGGATCTTCTGCGCCGCATCGGCGAAGCCGTGGGCGACGCCTGCCAGCATGAAAAGGTGTCCGTTGTCCTCGGCCCGGCGGTCAACATCAAGCGCTCGCCGCTGTGCGGCCGCAACTTCGAATACTTCAGCGAGGACCCCTACCTTGCGGGCGAAGCGGCCGTCAGCCTGATTGACGGCGTACAGTCCCGCAACATCGGCACCTCGATCAAGCACTTCGCCGCCAACAGTCAGGAACATCGCCGCATGTCCTCGGATTCTCAGGCAGACGAGCGCACGCTGCGGGAAATCTATCTGCCCGCCTTTGAGGCGGCGGTGAAGCGCGCCAAGCCCTGGACGGTCATGTGCTCCTACAACAAGCTGAACGGCGTGTACGCGTCGGAGAATCCGTGGCTCTTGACCACCCTCCTCCGGGACGAGTGGGGATTCGAAGGCTATGTGATGAGCGACTGGGGCGCGGTCAACGACCGCCCGGAAGGCGTCGCCGCGGGGCTCGATCTTGAAATGCCCAGCTCCGGCGGCGTCAACGACCGCCGCGTCGTGGAAGCGGTCCGCGCGGGCAAGCTGGACGAAAAGCTTGTCGATCAGGCAGTGGAGCGAGTTCTGAAGATCAATTTCCGCTACCTGGAAAACGCCCAGCCCGAAACCCCCTGGGACAAGGAAGCCCAGCACCTCCTGGCGCGCGACCTCGCCGCAGAGTGTATGGTGCTGCTCAAGAATGACGGCGGCCTTCTGCCGCTGCAGGACGGCGAATCCGTCGCGGTCATCGGCCGCTTTGCGAAGGAACCTCGGTTCCAGGGCGGCGGCAGTTCTCACATCAATTCATTCAAGATGACTTCGCTGATGGACGCGCTGGAGGGCGTGCCAGACGTCTCCTACGCGGACGGCTACCAGATCGACCAGGCCGAGCCGGACGAGGCGATGCTCCGGGAAGCCGTCGAGATCGCCAAGGCCGCCAAGGTGGCGGTAATCGTGGCGGGCCTGCCGGACGCCTTCGAATCCGAGGGCTACGACCGCACCCACATGCGCATGCCCCCCTGTCAGGAAGCTCTGATTGATCGGATTGCCTCCGTCAACCCCAATACGGTGGTCGTCCTGTATAACGGCTCCCCCATCGAAATGCCCTGGATCGGCAAGGTTCGCGCTGTGCTGGAGGGCTATCTGGGCGGACAGGCGGTGGGCGGCGCGACGGCGGACGTGCTGTATGGCCGGAAGAACCCCTGCGGCCGCCTGCCGGAGACCTTCCCGCTGAAGATGGAGCATAACCCCTCCTACTTGTCCTACGGCGGCGAGGGCGACGTGGCGGTCTACCGGGAGGGCGTCTTCGTCGGCTACCGCTACTACGACAAGAAGGCGATGGACGTACTGTTCCCGTTCGGTTACGGCCTCTCCTACACCACCTTCGAATACGTCGGGCTTACGCTGAGCGCCGACCACATCCGGGACACCGAAACCCTGACCGCGACCGTCCGGGTGAAAAACACTGGCTCGGTTCCCGGCAAGGAAGTGGTGCAGCTGTATGTTTCAGATGTCGAAAGCAGCGTATTTCGTCCCGTCCGGGAGCTCAAGGGCTTTGAAAAGGTCACACTGGCCCCCGGCGAGGAGAAAATCGTTTCCTTCACGCTGGACAAGCGCGCCTTCGCTTACTGGAACAGCGATCTCCATGACTGGCATGTGGAGACCGGCGACTTCCTCATTCAGATCGGCCGCTCCAGCCGCGACATTTCACTGGAGGCGAAGGTCGCCGTTGAAAGCACGGCAAAAATCCCCGCGGTCTGGTCGGTCAACTCAATCTTCATGGACCTGATGAAGTCCGAACAGGCCGTTCAGATCCTGAAGCCGCTGATGGACGGCATGATCGCGACGCTGGGCGGCGGCCCGGCAGGCAGCGACGTGGCCCAAAGCGCCATTTCCGCCGAGATGCTCCAGGCGATGCTGGCCTATTCCCCGCTGCGCAGCGTCATCAGCTTTTCCGGCGGCGCCGTCACGTACGGGCAGCTGGAGCAGATGCTGGCCGCGCTGAACGCACAGTAATTCCCTTCTCTTTCCAGTTAAGCCCGCCGACCAATCTGTCGGCGGGCTTTCATACTGATGTAAATCATGAATCACTCCAAAGCGCCAATGGATTTTCGATGCAGGACAAGGAGCCGGAGCGAGGTAACCCTTTGGCGTGAAATGCGGCACTTAACGAACGCGGAAGACGACATGGTTCTGCCTCGAAAAATCCTCGTCCCTCTGGGGTAAATCATACTCTTCATTGGTATTACCGCGGTGTTTTGGATCTGTCAGCTCGAAAAGCGGGGTTTGTTCCGGACACATTTCCAGGGGTATTCCGCCATAATTTTTTCACAATGCGTTTTCATTTTATCTGATGATAGTACAAATTTCGTATAAAATCGTGGACTATAATGGCGCAAGCCAAAATGAAAGCGAGGGGTGATTACTCATGAACGGAAATCTCGTTTCTAGCCATGGAAAAACAGTGATCCGGAACCTGCTGACTTGCGCTCTCTTGCTGATGCTGGTCTCTTCTCTGGGCGCCAGCGCCGAATCCACCTTAGCCACGCCCGCAACCGGCACGACCGCCACTGTCGCCGGCGCGCCGGAGTCCTTTGAAATCTCCACCCCCTATTCCGGCCTGACCTGCAAGGCGGGCGACAACCTGAACTTCGCCATCTCGCTGGCCAACGCCTACAAGACCTCGGAGGACGCCGCCCTCACCGTCTCCGCGATCCCCGACAAGTGGACCGGCTACTTCAGCGCCAAGAACACCAAGATCACCGCCGCCCACATCCCGGCGCTGACTACCGATTCCTCCGTGACCTTCAACCTGAACATCCCGCTGGACGCGGCGGACGGCCAGTACACCGTGTCCCTGAAGGCGGACTGCGGAAGCGGCGTCTCGGACACCACCAATCTGGTGCTCAACGTCAACTCCGAGGAGGTCGGCTCCTCCAGCTTCAAGGCGGATTACCCGTCCCAGGAGGGCGACGCGACCACCGCTTTCAGCTTCAACGCCACCCTGATCAACAACATGCTGTCCCAGCAGACGTATTCCTTCACCTCCAACGCCCCCGCGGGCTGGAAAGTGGCCGTGAAGCCGGGCACCGACACCACGCAGATCGCCTCCATTGCGGTGGAGCCCCGCGCCAGCCAGGCGCTGTCCGTCGCCGTGACCCCGCCCGAGGACGTGGCCGCCGGCAAGTATGACATCACCGTTACCGCCACATCCGCCACCGAGTCGCTGCCCATCGACCTGAAAGTTACCATCACCGGCAACTACAAGATCAAGCTGGATACGCCCAGCGGCCTTTTGAGCTACGACGCCTACGCCAAGAAGGAAACCCCGATCGTCCTTCAGATCACCAATAGCGGCAACACTGACCTGACCAACGTCACCCTGGCCTCCACGATGCCCGACGGCTGGACCGCGCGGTTCGACCCGTCCACTGTCGACCTTCTGCAGACCGGCTCCTCCGTGCAGGCCACCGTCTACGTCACCCCGGGCAACGATGTCATCGCCGGCGACTATAGCTTCTCGCTGACCGCCAGAACGAGCCAGGCCTCCAGTTCGCAGGACTTCCGCGTGACCATCAAGACGCCGACCACTTGGGGCTATGTGGGCATCGGCATCATCGTGGTGCTGGCGTTCGGCTTGTTCCTGGTGTTCCGCCGCTTCGGGAGGCGCTAAGCCATGCCGGACAGCGAATGCATTCTGAAGGCCCGGGGCCTGACCAAGCGGTATGGCAAAATCACCGCCGTCGACGCGCTGGATCTTGAAATCAACCGGGGCGAAGTGTTCGGCCTGCTGGGGCCCAACGGCGCGGGCAAAACCACAACCACGCTGATGCTCCTGGGCCTGACCGAGCCATCGGCGGGCAGCGCCAGCATCCTTGGCTGGGACTGCACCCGAAACCCCATCGCCATCAAGCGCGTTGTAGGCTACCTGCCCGACAACATGGGCTTCTACGCCCACCTGACCGGGCGGGAGAACCTGCGCTTCACCGGCCGCGTGAACGGCTTAGACGAGAAAAGCATGGAGGCGCGCATCCGGCTTTTGGCCGAGCGCGTGGGACTGACGGAGGCCATCGACCGCAAGACCGGCGCGTATTCCAAGGGCATGAAACAGCGGCTGGGCATTGCGGACATCCTGATGAAGGACCCGGAAATCCTCATCATGGATGAGCCCACCACCGGCCTCGACCCGGAGGGCACCCGGGCGCTGATGGAACTGGTCCGGCAGTTGTCGGTGGAGGAGCACAAGACCATTCTGATCTCCTCCCACCAGCTCTATCAGGTGCAGCAGGTGTGCGACCGGGTGGGCATCTTCGTAAATGGCAGGCTGGTTGCCTGCGGACCCATCGGCGAACTGGGCCGCCAGCTGGAGCAGAGCGGCGCTTACACCATCGAGGTTATGGCCACGCCCGTGGGCGACGCGCTCAAGGAACTGATCCAGGGCGTCTCGGGCGTGGAAGAGATTGAGGAAGAGCATGACGTTCTTCTGATCCGCTCCAGTCAGGACATCCGCTTCCCGCTGATGAAGGCGATGGTTGAGGCCGGATTCCGCCCCGAACACCTCCGCCAGCGCGGCAGCGACCTGGACGAAATCTACCGCCGCTACTTCGACAAAGGGGGTGACAGCCATGGAAGCGACGCTCTCGGCCAGCCAATCGAAAAAAAGCGCTTCGGCAGGGAAGTTCGAGCGTGACCACCGCGCCCGTTCCACCGGCTTTTCGGCACTGTACCATAAGGAACTGGCCGACCACATGCACTCCGCGCGCTTCTACATCGTGTTCTCGCTGCTGGTAATGACCAGCGCTGCCGCCTTTGCGGGCGCGCTGTCCGGTATGCAGGCGGCCATCCAGCAAAGCCCGGACTTCATCTTTCTGAAGCTGTTCACCACCTCCGGCAGCTCTATCCCCTCGGTGGCGTCGTTCCTCGCCTACCTCGCGCCGCTGACCGGCATCGTGCTGGGCTTTGACGCCATCAGCTCGGAGCGCTCCCAGGGCACGCTGAACCGGCTGGCCTCCCAGCCCGTCTACCGGGACACCCTGATCATCGCCAAATTCATGGCGGGCTTCACGGTGATTCTGATCATGTCGCTGGCGCTGGGTGTGATGGTGGCGGGTCTGGGTCTGATCACCGTGGGCGTGGTGCCCGGCCCGGAGGAAATCGCGCGGGCGCTCATCTACCTTCTGTACACCGCAATCTACATGTCCCTGTGGCTGGCGCTGGCCATCTTCTTCTCGGTTCTGTGCAAGCACGCCGCCACCTCCGCGCTGATTGCGATCTCGATCTGGATCTATATGACGCTGTTTGCCAGCATGGTTGCCGGAATCATCGGCAACCTGATCTTCCCGGTGAACGGCATCACGGGGCTGGAGAACCTGCTGAACAATTATCTGCTCTCGATGAACCTCAGCAGAATCTCGCCCTACTACCTATACATCGAGGCGATCACAATCATCCTGAACCCCAACATGCGCGCCCTGTTCGTGGCCAGCCAGTCGGCCGTCTCCGGCGCCATCGCCAGCTACCTGTCGCTGGATCAGAGTTTGCTGCTAATCTGGCCGCACCTGACCGCAATGGCCGCGGCGACGCTCGCGATGTTCGGCATCTCCTACGTGAAGTTCATGCGGCAGGAGATTCGGGCATAAACGCGCAACGGAAATCCGTGTGACGGAATTCCTCCTGAGCATCAAAAACCCGAGCGGTTTTTGACGCGAAGGAAGAAACGCCGCAAGAGCCTGCAATTCCGAGGAATTTCCACGCGGCTCCCAGATTTGCGGCATTGTTTGCACCGCCGGTTTTCTCAACTGGCGGTGCAAACGCGTTTCCGGCGCGCAAGCTGCCGGAAACGATCGAAAAAGCGCGCCGGGGACGGAACCGGCAGCGAATCGTCAAGACCAGAATCCGCCGTAGAATTTCCCTGCCCAGGGAACCGCATACCGTCCCGTTCGTCTCAAAGGAAAACAAGCGGGAGGGGTTCCCCATGAGGATCACTTATCTGGGCCAGTGCGGCTTTCTGATCGAGGCGGCGGGAACCCGGATCGTCACCGATCCGTACCTTTCGGACTATGTGGACCGCAATTTCTTCAGCCCGGAAACGCCCTGGCGTCGGCGCTATCCCGCGCCAACGGCCCTCGCCCAGCTGAAGCCTGACGGCGTCCTGATCTCCCACAGCCACGGCGACCACATGGACCCGTGGACGCTCGGCGCCTACAGTGCGTCGGGCGGAAGCGCGGTGATCGCCGCGCCCGCGCCCGAGTGCGCGCTGCTCGAAGGTCTGGGCATCCATCCCCTTCTGAAGGCGCGGGCGGACGAGCCCTTCGCCATCGCTTCAGCGATCGTTACCCCCATCCCCTGCGCCCATACGGAGCTGCACCGGGACGAGGCGGGGGATTTCCGCGAATTGAGCTATTTCATGGAAGTGGATGGGCTCCGGCTGTTCTTTGGCGGCGACATGAGCCTGTACGACGGGCTGACCGAGCGGCTGGAGGCGGAAAAACCGGATCTCCTGCTGCTGCCCGTCAACGGGCGGGACGACGAGCGCACGAAAAAGGGCATCATCGGGAACATCGACGAGGCGGAGGCGGCTTCGCTCGCCGCCCGGCTTCACGTTTTCTACATCCCGATGCATTGGGATCTGTACGACATCAACGGCTGCGGCGAAGAGGCCATCCTGCTGGCCGCCCGGAACGCAGGCGCCGTCATCCGCCTGATGCGCCCGATGGAAACAATCGAGGTGTCGTAGAAGACAACCCTGTTCAGCGGTCGGGATCCCACCTTGGGCTGTTGCCGACGTCCGGCCTGCGCACACCGATCACGCCGTTAAAAAGCGCGCCCTGCCAAAACTGGATGGCGGGGCGCGCTTTGACCTGATTCCTCGAAAATATTCGTTACTTGAGGGATTCAACCGCCGCTTTTTCCGCCGGGAGGCCCGCCACATAGCGGTCCATGTAAGCGGAGAAGCCCTTCTCATCGGCCGCGTCGGGCGCGATGGTCTGGCCCGCCTTGCCGCTGAACACCTTGTCGGACAGGTAGGCTTCCAGCTTCTCGCCGGACACCTTGTTGACCAGGTACGCAGCCAACACCGCGATGCCCCAGGCGCCGCCCTCTCCCGCCGTCTCCATCACCGAGACCGGCGCGTGGATAGCCGAGGCCATGATGCTCTGGCCCACGCCCTTAGCCTTGAAGAAGCCGCCGTGGCCGTAGATCTTGTCGATGCCCACTTTTTCTTCATCCAGCAGGATGTCCATGCCCAGCTTCAATGCGCCCAGCGCCGCGTACAGGTGGGCGCGCATGAAGTTGGCCAGCGAGAACTTCGCGTCCGGCATGCGCACGAACAGCGGACGGCCCTCGTCCAGCCCTGTCAGCGGCTCACCCGACACATAATTGTACGCCAGAAGCCCGCCGCAGTCCCGGTCGGCCTCCATCGCCTTGAAGAAGAGCGTGTCCAGCACCTTGCCCATCTTCATTTCGACGCCGATCTCTTTGCCAAACTCCTGGAACAGCCCCGCCCAAGCGTCGATGTCCGACGAGCAGTTGTTGCAGTGCACCATCGCCACCGGCATGCCGCTGGGGGTGGTGACCATGTCGATCTCGGTGTGCAGCTTGCCAAGCGCCTTCTCCAGCACGATCATCGCAAAGATGGACGTGCCCGCCGACACGTTGCCGGTGCGGGGCGCGACGGCATTGGTGGCCACCATGCCGGTGCCCGCGTCGCCCTCCGGCGGACAGAGCGGGATGCCGACGGCAAGCGCGCCGGAACCGTCCAATAGCTTTGCGCCTTCCGCGGTCAGAACGCCTGCGTCCTCGCCGGCGTTCAAAACCTTGGGCAGGATGCCGGTGATGGTCCAGGGCAGCTTCCGGGGCGCGATGAGGGCCTGGAACTTGTCCAGCATCCCCTTGTCAAAGTCGAAGGTGGTGCTGTCAATGGGGAACATGCCGCTGGCGTCGCCGACGCCCAGCACCTTCCGCCCGGTCAGAATCCAATGGACATAGCCCGCAAGCGTGGTGATGTAGGCGATTTTGCCCACATGCTGCTCGCCGTTCAGAATGGCCTGATACAGGTGCGCGATGGACCAGCGCAGCGGGATATTGAAGCCCAGAAGGCTCGTCAGTTCCGCCGCCGCGGGGCCGGTGGTGGTGTTGCGCCAGGTACGGAACGGGGCCAGCAGGTTTCCCTCTGCGTCAAAGGCCAGATAGCCGTGCATCATCGCGCTGATGCCGATGGCGCCCACCTTTGTCAGCTCCACGCCGTACTTTTCCTGCACGTTGGCGCGCAGCTTGGCGTAGCAATCCTTGAGGCCTTTCCACACGTCCTCCAGGCTGTAGGTCCAGATGCCGTTCTCCAGCTTGTTTTCCCAATCGTAGCCGCCGGAGGCGATGGGCTCATGCTTCTCGTCCACCAGCACCGCCTTGATGCGCGTGGAGCCCAGCTCAATGCCGAGCGCCGTCTTTCCGCCTTCAATCGCCAGCCGGATCTCGCCCATATCCATAAAATCACTCCCGTATCAGAATCAGCGTTCACTCCGCCGCGCACCGGTTCGCCGCGGACGGTCTCGTCTCATTGTATCATATTTGGCGGTCAAATCAAACACTCAAAAGGTTTTTTTCGGCGCTTTCGCCGCCAGAGACGCCTGTAAAACCGCGCCGGAAATCTCGATTTTCTCACTAAACTCGGCCTCGTCAGCCCCGCCGCATGGTATAATGAACCGGGGTGATGCGCATGAGCGGCGAACCGGTTGAGAAAAAGATCCTGAAGGCGATCCTGTGGGTGTACATCGCGCTGTGCGTGGTGATCGCGGGCCTCAACTATGGCTACGCGCCCCGCGCCGACGCGAAAACCGCGCAGTTTTTGACCTGGTTCTGGCACTTTTACGAAAACTGGGTGAAGACCGCGTTCATCCTGGCCGCAAGCTTTCTGACACTCCGGATTGCGAAAAAATCCGGGCGGACGGCGCTCCGGCAAAAGAACCTGATCGGGTTCGTCTTGGCGGCGCTGATCGTACACGTGGCGCTGCCGCTTCTATCCGGAAATTATGAATGGTACCTCTTCACCATGCCCCTGCCCTGGACGACCACGCCTCTTCAGTTGCTCGACGCCGGCTCGGCCTTCCACCTGAGCCGCTTCCCGGTGTGGGGCGCGGCGGGGGTCACGGCGGTATTGGCGTTTTACGGGGCCGTGACGGTTCTGGTGCTGCTGGGAACGCTCCTCTTTGGCCGCAGACTGCAGTGTTCGACCCTGTGTCTGTTCAACGGCTTTGCCGCCGAGGTGTTCGATCCGGTGATCCCGCTGACCGGAACCCGGCAAAAACCCGGCAAACGGCAGATGGTTTTGCTCACCGCCGCCCGATGGGGCTTTCTCGCCGCCGCGGTTCTTTTCACGCTGTGGTGGGTGTGCTTTCTCCTGGGGCTGACCCCCGCAGCCGCGCGGGAGGCTTTCACCAAAGCGGAAACGTATGCCTACCTGGCGGGCGAGCTTATGATGGCGATGTTCTTCTGGGTGGCGTTCATCGGCCGGGGCTACTGCTATTACTGCCCGCTGGGCACGGTGCTTTCGGGCCTTGCAAAGCTGGGCGGCCAGCGAATCGACACCGCGCAAACCCGCTGCGTGCAGTGCGGCCGGTGCACAGAGAGCTGCCCGATGGAAATCGACATCAAGGCCGCCGCCGCGACGGGCTTGCCGCTCTCCCACAGCCGCTGCGTGGGCTGCGGCCGCTGCGTAGACGCCTGCCCGACGCAGACGCTTCGTTACACCACGCGATTCCTTGACAAATCGCGGCGGAAATGAGCCGGACGCCCATCTGTTTTTTCCGGAAAATTCCAACGTGCATGGCACGGCGATATCGTTGACAAACAAGCGCCGTGCCATTATAATCAGACCGTGAGCATTCCTCCTGGGGTGTGCGCCACGTGACTGCTTTTACCGACATCTTCACAAAAGGATTCCGGGTCGGCGTATGGATGTCATGCCTCCTTTATGCGTGGAAGACAGCAAGTACCCGCAGGTTTCCGTCCTGCCAGAGCGGCGGGTGAAAAAGCGGGAGCGAACGGCACTCTGGGAATGAATGATCACAAAGAAAGAGGCGTATCGCCTCATTTTTTTATTTTGGAGAAACCTGCCGCGCAGATCCTTCCGGGCGCGAAAATGAGCCGCACCAGTAGTACGGCAACTACAGAAGTTATGAAATTCGGCGAGCAATTTTTTGTTCCCGGCAAGGAGCCGTAGCGCAGGCGTAGCAGCGCTACGTCAAGCTGAGAGCGACACCGCTGTGGGCAAAAAGAGCCGCCGCATACGAAACTTCTGTAGTGGATGGACTACAAGAGGCGAAAGGCCCCCTCTCCACCCGCTGACGGGAATCAGCGACAGGCTGCCGCGCCCCCGGTTTGAAACCCGATCAATCCTCCGCTGTTTCATCCGGCACGCGGAACTTCAGGTAGTCCAAAAAGCGCTTGACCGACAACGGCGCGGTCCGCATGTCTCGGAGCGCGATGCCAATCTTCCGGCAGGCGGGCGCTTCCAGCTCCTTTTTCACAATCCGGTAGGGCACGCGCCGCAGTATGAGTCTTGGCAATATGCTGATGCCCAGTCCGTTCTCCACCATCGCCATGATGGCATAATCATCCCAGGTGACAAACTTGATGTCCGGCTTCAGCTTGTGGCGCTCAAATATCTCGGAAATTTCCGCCTTTCCGCCCTTCTCCAGCAGCATGAATGGCTCCTGTTCCAGCCCTTTCAGCGGAAAGCGGGGAAGCTCCGCCATCGGGTGCCCTTCCGGCAGGATCGCGAGCAGCGGGTCGTCCTCCAGAAAAATGGTATCCAGCTCCGCCCGCACGGGCATCGTGACAAAGCCGCAGTCCACCCGTCCCGTGGCGACCCAACCTTCGATCTCCGTGTAGTCGCCCAGCAGCAACTCAAACTCGATGTTGGGATACTCCGTCTGAAACGTCTTGATCATGTTGGGCAGCCAGTGGGTCGCGACGCTGGAAAACGTGCCGATGCGGATCAGACCGCTTCTCAGGCCGTGCAACTCGTCCACTTCGCTTAGCAGCTTCCGCTGCGCCTCGCACACACCCTTCATAAAGGGCATCAGCTTCAACCCGTCGGAGGTGATGCGCACACCCGAGCGGTCCCGTTCCAGAAGCGACACGCCCCATTCGCTCTCCAAATCGTGGATCATATGGCTCACGCCCGACTGGGTGTAGCCTAGAAGCTGCGCCGCCCGGGTGAAGCTGCCATGCTCCACCGCTTTTAAAAACGCCTCATACTTGGGGATGCTCATGTCGTCCTCCTGAAGTACGATTTCTCATTCAAATGGTTCCAAAGATTCGTTTTCTGAATCACCGCTCCATGATAACCTTTCACCCGAGAAAAATCAACCGCGTGTGCGTCTACAATAAGCCCCTCCCATTCACGCATCTCTTCGCCCATCCCCTGCAATTCGCGTGCTTTCCAGCCGTTCGCCGCTTCCCAGAATCGCCGTCAATGTAAAAAGAGCGCCCATGATTTGACAGACGGGCTTCAACTCCCTATAATAAAGAGGGAAAATAAACCATTTTGGAGCGCTGTCATGAAGAAACTGCTGGCCGGTCTTTGCGCTGCGGCGCTTCTTCTAATGTGCATGGCGGGCGTCGCGCTGGCGACCACCGTGGTGGACACCATCACGCTGCCCGCGAATCAAACCGTGGATGTGGGCGCGACCCTTCAATTGGATGCGACCATCACCCCGGCAGACCCCACCGTTACGGTGCGCTGGAAAGTCAGCAATCCGAAATTCGGCACCGTCGCCGCCTTGGACAGCGATTCCTGCGTCATCACCGGCAAGTCTCCTGGCCGCCTATTTGTCACCGCCACAGCGGGCGGCAAGAGCACCACCGCACTCGTGCTGGTCACCGCCGCGAAGGCTACCTCCATCAAGCTGAACACCACCGCCAAGACGATCAACCCCAGCGCAACCTACCAGTTGATCGCAACGCTTTCGCCCACCTACAACTCCGATTCGGTCAAATGGACCTCGAGTGATGAGACGGTCGCCACCGTATCGGATTCAGGCCTTGTCTCCGCGGTCTCCGATGGCAGCGAAACCAAAACCTGCGTCATCACCGCCACCCTGACGAAAGGCGGGAAAACCGCCACCTGCAAGATCACGGTAACAAAAATTCCGGAAAGGTACGTGCGTCTGACCACCAGCGCGGTGGTGCCGCTCCACTCAAGCCGTCCGCTGACCGCCGTGGTGTATCCCACCGACGCCTACAACCGCGCCGTCGTCTGGACGGTGGTCAAGAACCCGCAGAAGGTTGAACTGAAGGACAACGGCGACGGAACCGTTCTGGTGACCGGCAAGGAAACCGGGACCGCGACCCTCCAGGCCACCGCGGCAGGCGGCCATTACGCCCGCTGCGTCGTGACGGTCAAGCTTGTGCGCTATTCCAGCCTCTCCGCCACACCCACCAGCAAGGTGCTGGAGAAGGGCTCGACCTTCCAGATCAGTATTAAACGCGCGCCGACTTATGTTTCCTATCCGGATTTGAAATATACTTCCAATGATGAATCCGTGGCGACGGTGGATGAAAAAGGCGTCGTGACCGGCGTGGGCCGCGGCTACGCCCGAATCACCGTCAGCGGCGACAACGGCCGCGTGAACAAATACATCACCGTCCGCGTCATCTCCTCCAGCGAGGACATTCAGGTGACCGTTTCCGCCATCGGCGACGTGATGCTGGGCGGCGATCCGCGCAAAACCTCCTTCAACCGGTTCGCAAGCCTGTGGTCCAAGTATGGCTCGGAGTACTGCTTCAAAAAGATCAAGGGCCAGCTCAAGGGCGTCTCGATCGCAAACCTTGAAATGCCGCTGATCGACACCAGCTACGTCATGCAGGGTTCCCGCGGCTACATCTTCCGGGGCAAGACCGTCTACGCCCAGGCGCTGAAAGCGGGCGGCATCGACGCGGTGGACCTGGACAATAACCACATCATGGATTATAGCACCCGGGGCTATACCAGCACCAAATCCGCAGTCAACAAGTATAGCGTGGGGTATTTCGGGCTGGGCAGCGTTTTCTACAAGACCGTGAACAACGTCAAGATCGGCTTTGCGGGCTTCCGGCCGGATACGACCTCCATCGCCAAGGTGAAGGCGAGCGTGAAATCCATCCAGTCCCGCTGCGACATCGTGGTGGTGTCGTTCCACTGGGGACAGGAATACCGCTACTCGCCCAGCGCGCAGCAGATCGCCTATGGGCGCGGCGCGGTTGACGCGGGCGCGGATTTGGTACTGGGCCATCATTCCCACGTGATCAGCGGCATTGAACTGTACAAGGGCAGACATATCGTTTACGGACTGGGCACCATCATCTCCACCGTGGAACTGCCGTCCGATACCCGTACGTTCATCTACCAGCACACCTTCTCGGTGCGGGGCACGACGGTTTCCAATGACAGCTTCAACATCGTGCCGGTACGCATGTCCAGCGACTCGGATTACAACGACGCGCAGCCCCGCATTGCAACGGGCAGCGACGCGACCGCGATCATCGATAAGATCAAGGCTCTGTCCCCCTCCAAGAATCCGTTCTAGGCAAACGATACCGCTTGCGCGGCCCTTCGGGGCCGCGCCAGACTGTCAAAAAAGCTCCCCATGAGGGAG
This sequence comes from uncultured Clostridia bacterium, assembly GCA_937934775.1. Taxonomy (GTDB): domain Bacteria; phylum Bacillota; class Clostridia; order Christensenellales; family Aristaeellaceae; genus JAEZHK01. Next base: position 21 of record CALGYL010000342.1, on the reverse strand, counting down.
TTTTTTTGATATAGTAGAGTT
>CALGYL010000341.1 GCA_937934775.1 uncultured Clostridia bacterium | reverse complement strand
GACGGGCAGGGTGCGCAGCCGGAGGAACCCTCCGCGCCGGACGACGGGCAGGGTGCGCAGCCGGAGGAACCCTCCGCGCCGGATGACGGGCAGGGTGCGCAGCCGGAGGAAACCCTCGCTCCGGATGACGCGCAGGGAACTCAGACCGGGGAGACCGTCATGCCCGATGAAGCCCTGGACGAGGGGGCTGAGACAGCGGATTACCACGCGGGCCTGATTCCGAAGGCCGCCTCCGGCGTCGTGATCTATGCCGGCCCCAAGGACCCGCAGGTCGCGGCGGGGGACGAAGTGATCGATTTGAACGCAAAGGGAAAAAAACTGGCGCTTTACGCCCTCGTCACGCCGGACGGTTCGTCGCAGGCGGTCGATTGGTTTACCACGAATAAAAAGGTGGCCTCCATCAAGGCCAGCGGCTCGGACTGCGTCGTGACCGGGCTGAAACCGGGCAAGGTGACGATCACAGCCCGGGCGAAGGACGGCAGCGGGGTCTATGGCATATGCACGGTGACGGTTGCCGGGTTGGCCAAAGCGGTCACCGTCAGCGGCCCCGCAGAACTGGTGGCGGGCGCGTCCGCGAAGTACTCGGCGTCGGTTTCGCCCAAGGGGACGACCAACAAAGCGGTCACCTGGGCCATTGACAGCGACGCCGCGGCGTCCATCGATCCGGTCTCCGGCATCCTGACAGCAAAGGACGTACCGGCTTCTGCGATCGTCTCGGTCGTCGCGACGGCGGCCGACGCGGGCGGTATCGCCTCCTTGCCCTATCAGGTTACGGTTCGGCCCAAGTCCACCGGGATGACCATCCAGACGGAAGGCCGGGAGGCGGCCGGCGAACGGATCGATCTGAACACCGGCATCAAGGCGCTTCAGCTTTCGGTCGCGGTTTCGCCCGGCGACGCGGGGCAGGCGGTAACCTGGTCCAGCTCCAATTCCAAGGTGGCAAAGATCAACGCGAACGGCTTGGTCACCGGTTTGAAGCCGGGTTCTGTGACGATCACGGCGGCTGCGAAGGACGGCAGCGGGGTTTCCGACACATGCACGGTTATGGTGGCGGGGCTGTCAAAGTCCGTCACTGTCAGCGGCTCAAGGGAAGTGGTGGCGGGCGCAACCGCGAAGTACGCGGCGTCGGTCCTGCCCAAGGGAACCACCGACAAGGCGGTCTCCTGGACGGTGGATAAGGAAGACGCGGCGTCTATCGATCCGTCCACGGGCGTGCTGACGGCGAAAAACGTGGGGGCCGCGGCGGTCGTCAATGTCACGGCAACGGCCTCCGACGCAGGCGCGGCGGTTTCCGCGCCCTACGCGGTCACCGTGCTGCCCAGATCCCTGGGGGTCGTGATCCGGCAATACGGCGTCACCATAGACAGCGCGGTGATGTACCTATCCACGAGCAGTAAGTTGGCGCTGTCGGCGGAAGTGCAGCCCGCGGACGCCAGACAGGGTTTGATCTGGACCTCCGCCAATCCGAAGGTCGCGAAGATTGATAAAAATGGCGTCGTGACGGGGATCAAGGCCGGTCAGGCGGTCATCCGCGCGATGGCTGCGGACGGAAATGCCTACAATGAGGTGATGCTCACCGTCGTGGCGGGCAAGGCTTTCCGGATCGACTACGTCGGAGAGGTTCATACCATCTATGCGGACAAGCATTCCGGCCAGGGGGAACTGGGATATGCGATCGCGAGGAACGTATCGCTGGGCAAAGACGAGAGCGGCCAGTGGAGTCTGGATTTGACCGATGCCGACGACCCGGCCAACCCGCCCGTCACCCTGTACATCGACGGGAACGACGAGGACTCCGCGTCCATATGCTACCGGGGCGCGAATGGCTCCGGCCATGTCGAGTACGCGCTGCGCTATCAGGGCGGCTCCGGACGGTACGATCAGACGGTGACCATCGCGCTGGATGTGCTGGAAACCGCTCCGGCCGGGTACCCCAACGACATCAGCTACCCGGAGTCCTCGCTGGAACTGAAAGAAGGCGACACCCATTTCTTTGACGCCGCCAAGATTGCCTTCACCGGCGGCGTGCTGGACAGCGGCGTGATGAACTGGCGCAGGTTTGAACTGTCGGATGGCATCTACCGGTATTGCGCCGTCACGGCGGACGCGAGCGGCAGCGAAACCATCAAGTTCAAAAAGGCGGGCCGCTACGTGGTCACAGCCGTCGCCGGCTATGGCAACCGCGAGTTCAGGCAGGATATCCAGATTGTCGTCAAGAAGGGCGGCGAATCGCCGCTGCTGTTGACCAGTAATCTGCAGTACAGTGTGCTCTACCGCGACGCGGCCTACAACGGCGGTTCGCTTTGCAACCTTGGCAGCCTGACGGTCGCCAACTTCCAGTTGATGGACGGCGAGCGGTTTGCCTGGTCCATCGAACCGATCGTCAGCGGCCCTGCCGAACTGTCTCTGGACAGCGCGGTTTCGACGAGAGATTTCAACTGGATCAACTACAGCATCGGCGACGGCACCGGCACCGGCAAGTCCAGTTGCCGCGTCACGGTCAAGGTCCAGAAGCTGGACGAAAACGACGAGTACGTGGACGCGGGCTACTCCGGTTCGACGGACGTTGCGGTCGAGGTGAAGAACCTGCCCGGCGGCCTGCCGACGGATGTCAAGCTGCCCAAGACCAGCTACTCCGTCAAGCCGGGCGCCTCCCTCACCTTCCTCTATTCCGACATCAAGTTCGGCAAGGGCGCCGTGCCCTCCGGCGCGAAAGTGTGGAGGGATTACTATACCAACGGCGATTGGAACGGCGTGGACAAAAAGTGGCTGGATTCGGGCATCAAGTGCAGGTTCAACGAGCCCGGCATCTATACGCTGTACGCGGAGATCGGCGTCAGCAACTACTATCTGGAAAAGAAGATCACCATCACCGTCGCGGACGAGACCGGCAACCCGCTCAAGATCACGTGTGATCTGCACTACCCGACGCTCTACGAAGATGGGGATGAACAGGGAACCGCCGCGACCATCTCAGCCCAGAACATTTCGTCGGACATCTCCAATGGGTCCTTTGAATGGACGATTGAGCGCCTGGGCGACGGCTCCGCCGCTGATGACCCGGTGTTGCTGACGCTGGACAGCGACGACACCGATGAGGCGACCAACTGGGTGCATTACGAATTGACAGGCGGCACGGGCTCGGTCACCTACCGGGTGACGATGACGATGGGGGATTTCTCCGCGGAGACCGACGTGACGGTGGCCGTCGCCGCGTCGCCGGAGAACATGCCCACCGGAGCGAAAGTTTCCAAGGATCAATACACAATCGAACCGGGCGACTCCCTGCTCTTTGAATACGCGGACATTCAGTTTGAGAGCGGGAGCGTCCCCCACGGGGCCGAGGCATGGCGGGACTACCGCTACAACTACGACGCCTGGGAGAGTGTCTGGAATGACGATCAGGACGACGGTATCCAGTTTACGTTTACCGAGAAGGGCCGCTACATCCTGAAAGCCGTGATCGGCATCGGCAATCACTCGTACACCGTGCCCATCGAGATCGACGTGACCGACGGGCAGGAGCCCGTGCTTGAATTGAGCGTCACGCCATACTTGACCACGCTGTACAGCGACGGATCTGATGATGACTCCCTCGCCAGCATCAAGGCCAAAAACTTTGAGCCCAATTCCGAGGCCGGTGAGGAATTCATTTGGTCGGTGGAGCGGGTGGACAATAACGGCGGCAATCCGGTCACCGTCTCAATCGACAGCAATGGTGAGGACAACTACGCCTACCTCCATTACCACCTGGGCAGCGGGACCGGCAGCGCCACCTTCCGCGTGACGCTGACGGCGGGCGCCTATAGCGCCACCGCCGATGTGCCGGTCAGCGTCGTGGCCCGTCCCGGCGTCTTCCCGACGGGCATCACGGTTCCCAAGACGGCCTATCAGATCGATCCCGGCGATTCGATCACCTTCAAATACGCCGACATCACACCGGTGGGCACACTGCCCGCGGGCGCCACGGTGATCAAGGATTATTACAGGGATAACGGCCCTTGGGACAGCGTGGAATCGGACTGGCAGGACAACTGGGTGAAGAGGACTTTCAATGAAGAGGGCCGGTACACATTGATGGCGACCATGCAGATCAACAACGTCTATTTTGAGAAGCAGATCGTCATCAACGTTGGTGACAGCGACAACCTGGACCCGAACCTCGATCTGGAGTTGGAGTACGATACGGTCTTCCGGGAGGGCTCCAATTATGAGGGCATCGGCTCGATCTATAATAGCGCGGTGCTCCTGGGGAATGAAGCCTACGAATGGGACATCGACCGAATCGGCGGCACCTCGACAGGTTCGTTCAATCTGGAAAAGTTGGACGATGAGAGCGACTACCTGTACTTCGGCTTCCGTAACGGAGGCGCGAGCGCCGGAACGGCGATCTTCCGCGTTACCTACACCGCGGCGAACGGACTGTATGAGGGATCGGTCGAGTTTACGATCGATATCCGGTCTACAACCGAATTCCAGAACTTCCCCACCGGGGTCGATACCTCGGCTTTCTCCACCCCGTACGAGGTTCAGACGGGCGGGACGCTCACGCTGGACGCCGCCAAACTGAAATTTGCCGGCGGCAGCGCACCCGTAGGGATTAAAGCCAACAAGTATCTGCGGTACGGCATGGGCGATTGGGACAGCGTGGACATGGACGAGGAAGATACCGTATACCGCTTTACATTCAACGAGGCGGGGACGTACACGCTGAACGGCGACATTTGCCTTGGCAACCTCTGGTTCTACGCCGCCACGCCCGTCCAGATTATCGTGTCGGACGCGGGCTGATACCGGCTCCGGGCATGAATGCGCCGTGTCCGGCTCCAATTCTGAGGCGGGCCGCTTTGCACATAGGCAAAGCGGCCCGCCCTTTTGTTGCGCCCCGCGCTATTCGCTCGGGGGCAGGCACTCCAGAATCTCCATGGGCGATTCGCTCGTTACGCCGTACATCCGGGACGCGCAGGCGGGCAGGAAGAAATACTCGCCCTTTTTCAGCGCGTGCGCGTATCCGCTCGCGCTGAAGAGCACGCCTTCCCCCTGGGTGACGAGGTAGACGGCGGGCGCGGCGAGGTCTGGCAGCGTCCGGTTTTCAAACTGGTGACGATTCAGCGTAAAGCAGTTCGTATCCTCGGGGCCGATCAGGCACTCGGTGAGCAGCCCGTCTTCGCTCCGGAGGACTCTGGCGCGCTTTTTTCCGAGGCGTACGGCTTCGTCGCCATAGAGGGAATAGTCAAAGCATGTCAGCGCGGCATCCCGGTCCAGCCCCAGGTATTTCTCGCCATCCGTCAGATGGTAGTCACCGCACCAGGCTTCGGGCTGGAGGGTGAAGTCGGTCGGTTCCTGAATCTCCAGGATCAGGCAGCCGCGGCCGATGGCGTGGACGGCCCTTGGCGGGATGAAGTAGACGTCTCCCGCCTTTGCGGGGATCGCGTTCAAAACGCCTTCCATGGCGCTTTTGTCGGATTCGCTCTTCTCAATCGCTTCCAGAAACCGTTCCTTTGTCATCCGTTCTTTGAAACCAAAGTGGATCTTCGCGTTTTCCCGCGTCGCAAGGACAACCCACGCTTCGGCTTTTCCGAAGGCGGAGTTGAAATACTTCCGGGAAAAGGGCTTGTCGGGATGCGCCTGCACCGGGAGGCGGATGGCGCTGTCCAGAACCTTCACCAGAATGCCGAGGTTGTCCCGGCTGCCGATCATACGCTCTTTTTCGCGCGCAATCAGGTCGCTGAACAGAATCGATGTGCCGCGCACCGTGGAGAGGCCCTCCCGGGGATCGCCGCCTTGGTTGATGGCGCGAACGACGGAGGCAATCCACTCCTCCGGCAAAAATCCGTCCGCATCGGCATCGCCGAAGAACCCGTGGAACAGCTTTCCGCCTGTATAGACCCGGGCGACCCGGTTGCGCTCGAAGAAGACCGGCTTTTCCGCGATTTCGGAGAGATTCTCGTGCATGGCGCGTGTTCCTTTCGCATGATTGATTGAAGGCGCGCCGGCGATGCGGCGCGGTGTGCGCGGTACGGGGCAGATAAAGTGCTTGTACGGGCGGACGGCAATCGCGCGTTCATCGCGGGTGTGGTATGGCAACAAGCAGCATATCATGATTCCAAGCGGGAGGCAACAGGATTATACGGCCGAGATGCCTTGCCGCGCAGGGCCGTATGTTCGGATGTTCGGATACCGCATACCAACGTCACGCGTGAATTCGTTCGTTGGGTTCGCCTCGCGGGGGGCGGGACCAGCTGCGCCCGCGCCGTAAACGATACTCCCTTTCTCCGCATTGACGGAGGTTACCGCTATCCCTTTCTCCGCTTTGACGGAGGATACCGCTGGGCGGCCTGTCCGTCAAGGGTAAATGGAACGCTGCGCCGCCTTTGACCGCCACGCCGCCCAGCGGTACAATGCGGTCAAACGGAGCAAAGGGAACCCCTCTCCGGATGTGGATTCCTAACATCGGGTTTGGTACTGTGACAGGGGCGGATCAATGATGCGCTCCGGTTTCATCCCGCCGGTTTTTATGGGGTGGAAGGCAGGGTTCTATCAAAACATCGGTTGATAAAAGAGATTTATAAACTATTCTACTGCGATTGACAAGGTAATTTTGCTTTGTTATAATTAAAAACAGTAATAAATTCGGCCGGTGAACGAAATAGGAAAACGCGCAAATTCGCACAATTCTATCAATCGGGGAGGGTGCTATGAAGAACGCTGTCTCGGTCAGTACCAATACCTACCACGGCTTTTCGGTTGACGAGGCGCTGGAGGGCATCGCGCGGGCCGGCTTTCGGTATGTCGAGTTGACGGCGGTGCGCGGCTGGACGGAACACATCATGCCCGACCAGGACGAAGCGCAGCTTCTGCATGTCGAGGACAAGCTCCGGGAACTGGGCCTTGAATGCATCGGACTCAGCGGTCACTGCAACCTGACCGACGCGGGCAGGCTGAACGACTTCCGCGCAAACATGGCGCTGGCGCACCGCTTCGGCGCGAAGTGGATCATCTCCTCCACCGGCGAAGCGCATTTCGGGAAAGAGGAGCGGTTCACGGACGATGTGCTGATTGAGAACATCAAGGCATTGGTTCCGGACCTTGAAAAGTATGATCTCAAGCTGGGCATCGAAGTGCACGGGGAGTACGGCACCGGCGAGAAGATTTACAACGTCGTAAAGGGCGTGGGCTCCGATCGCGTCGGCATCAACTATGACACCGCCAACGTCGTGTTCTACGGCGGCAAGGTGCCCAATGAGGAAGTCAAGACCTGCTTCGAGGGCGTCAACTACGTCCATCTCAAGGACAAGGTCGGCCTGGACAACGGCTGGAACTTCCCGGCGGTCGGCGCGGGCGATCTGGACCTGATCGGCTTCCTCGGCTTTATGGAAGGGAAGGGCTACGAAGGCCCGGTCTCCATCGAAGTCGAATTCACCGCGGACTACACCATGAACCCCAAGAAGCCGGGCGATCTCGAAATTGCCGACAAGGCGGTCAAGGATTCCTTCGAATACCTCCACGCGCACGGCGTTGTCTGATCCCACATGGGTTGCGCTCCGGGCGGCGCCCGGCCTGCATATCGGCAATCAATAGTAGGAGGGGATACCATGACAAGAAGGTTTCTGTCCATCCTGATCGCAGCTGTGCTCATCCTGGCCTCGTTCACCGTCGCGTCCGCGGAAAAGCAACTCACCTTTGGTTACATCGCCTACCAGATGAGCGACATCTGGAACGAGTACTCGTCCAAGTCGTTTGAGTACGCGGCCAAGCAGAACGGCGTCAATGTCGTCGTGCTCGACTCCCAGAACGACATCGCCAAGTCGGTATCAGCCATGGAATCGCTGATCCAGCAGGGTGTGGACGGCATCTCCATCTTCCCCATCTCGCCGGAGCAGGGCGCGCAGCTGGTTACGATGGCCAATGAAGCGAAGATTCCGATCACCGTTGAGAACATCGACGTTGCCAGCGTTTGCAAGCCGGAGCAGTACATCGCCTCCGTCGGCTGCCTGTACGGCGACATCGGCTACGCCGCGATCGACTGGCTGGCCAAGAACGTGGAGAACGCCAAGGTGTTCTACTGCGCGGGCGCGGTTGGCGGCGGCGTGTTTGAAGCCTACAAGGTGGGCGTGGACAAGGCGCTTGCCGACAACACGGGCAAGATCGACATGGTCGGCCTGTCCAACGCCAAATCCTGGTCCACGGAAGACGGCCTGAACCTGACCCAGAACTTCATCAACTCCGGCACCGAGTTCAACTGCATCTTTGCCAACAACGACCAGATTGCCCAGGGCTGCTATCAGGCGCTGCAGATGGCGAACCTGACCAACATCCCGGTCGTGTCCACCGGCGGATCACCCGACGCTTACAAGTTCCTGGAAGACGGCATTGAGGCGGCCAACATGACCGCGCCGGTTTCCATCCAGGGCATCCAGACGTTCAAGAACCTCTATGAGTACGTCGTGGACGGCAAGACGCCCGATCCGAAGTTCCAGAGCCTGCCGATCATCCCGGTGGCGGGCGCCGACCTTTCCAAGTGGATCGACTGGTCCGACTTCGAGGCCGCCTACAAGTACGTCTACGGCGCATAACGTCCGCCCAAAGCCGTGCCCCGCTTCAGGCGGGGCACGGCGGTTTCTATTTCATTTTCCATCTCGAAGGGAATGGGGTATGCCAGATGACAAGCAGCCCGTCGATTCGCCCGGACAGGCCGGTCATTGAGATGCTGGGCATCGTCAAGGAGTTTCCCGGTGTGCGCGCGCTGAACGAGATGAGCTTTGAGGTTTACAAGGGCGAAGTGCACTGTCTGGTCGGTGAAAACGGCGCGGGCAAATCCACGCTGATGAAGATCCTCTCCGGCGCGCACGCGCCCACATCCGGCTCGATCCTGATCGACGGCCGGGAGTACAAATCGCTGACACCGGCGCTCTCCAGCCGGCTCGGCATCGAAATCGTCTACCAGGAAAACGACCTTGTGCCCACGATGAACGCGGTGGAAAACGTGTTCGTCGGCAAGGAAAGGACCCGCTTCGGGTTCGTTTCCGACTTCAAGGGCATGCTGCGCGAAGTTCGCAGCCTGATGGACCAGTACCACATCGACATCGACCCGATGGAGACCATCGAAAACATGTCGGTGTCCAACCAGCA
>CALGYL010000340.1 GCA_937934775.1 uncultured Clostridia bacterium | reverse complement strand
GCCACCGTCAGCGTGCAATTACCAAACTTGCCGTTGTTGGCCGTGGCGGTGATGACGGTTTCGCCCATTTCTTTCGCCGTCACCGTGCCGTCCGCAGCCACCGTTGCCACCGATTCGTCGCTGCTCCCCCAGGTGATCCCTTTGAACGTCGGGCTGGTCGGGGTCAGCTTGGCGGTCAATTTCTTGGTCTTGCCGAGGAAGACCTTTTCCGCCCCGGGCAGACTTACGTCCTTTACCGGCGTGATGACCTGGATCGCGATCGAGTCGGACATCTTCGTACCGTCCAACGCAGTTGCGGTGATCGTCGCCTTGCCCACCTTTTTCCCGTAGACGCGGCCACTCTGGTCCACCGTCACATACGATGTATTGGACGACTTCCAGGTGACCACGTCATACGCTGTCGCCGGACTCACCGAAGCATTCAGCTGCAAGTATCCCTTGTAATCGACGTAAGCCTTGCCGGTTTCCGACGTGACCGTAACATCCGAGACCGGATCGGTCACCTGCACCAGGCAGGAGGCCGATGCGCTGTTATGCGCCTTCACCGTGATCGAAGCCGTTCCCGGCGTGTGCGGCGTCACCGTGCCGTCCGGCGCGACCGTGGCCACGGTATCATTGTCGCTGGACCACGCAAGCGCCATGTAGGTCGCGCTCGACGGCGACAGCGCCGCCGCAAGTTTTTTTGTCGTCCCGGTCAGAACCAGCACCTCGGCCGGAAGCGTCACCTTGCTCACCGGTACAATCACGTTGATTTTTACGCTAGCCGCCGCCCGACGCCCTGGCTCCAAAGCGTCGCTGGCTGTGGCCGTGATGGTGACCTTGCCGGGCTTTACGCCTTTGACCAAGCCCGTCTGGCTGACAGTGGCCACGGTCGCGTCGGTGGATACATAGGAGATGTTGCAGCCGATTCCCTCGGGGTACGCTTTCGCGATGAGTGACAGTGTTGTACCGGCGGGCACGTCGTAGCCGCCCCCCGTCATCGGCGTACCGTCCGGGACGCTCAGCAAGAGGCCGTTCAACCGGTCTTCGACGGTGATCACACAGGTTGCCGTTCTCCCGTTGTGGGTGGTGGCCGTGATCGTTGCCGAGCCCCGCGCCACCGCCGTGACCGTGCCCCCGTCCACCCGCGCCACGGATGCGTTGTCGGTGCGCCATGTTACGCTGCGGTCGTGGGCGTTTTCAGGCTGCACGTTCGCCGAAAGTGACAGAACATCACCCGGCTTCAGCATCGCCTCCGTAACAGGCTCGACCGTCACGCTGGCTGCAGGGGTCCAGACCGTGACCTCGCAGGACGCGTTCTTGCCGCTGCCGTCTGCCGCTGTGGCGGTGATGGTCGCCGTGCCCGCCTTCAAGGCGGTGACAACGCCGTCTTCAACCGTTGCTACGGTTTCATCGCCGCTCATCCAGGTCACACTGCGGTTGTGGGCATTCTCGGGCAGTACTTCCGCCGTGAGAGTCAGGGTGTCGCCTGGCTTCAGCATCGCCTCGGAAACCGGTCCGACCGTCACGCTTGCCACAGGCGTCCAGACGATGATTTCGCTGGTTGCACTCTTGTTGCTGCCGTCCACGGACGTAGCCGTTATGGTCGCCGTGCCCGCTTTCAGTGCGGTGACGACACCGGAAGAGCTGACTGTCACCACGGTATCATCACTGCTTGCCCACTTCAGACTTTTATCGCTTGCATCCTCTGGATAGACCGTCACAGGCAGCGTATATTTTTGACCTGGGAGCATCGTCGTGGATACAGCATGCAGTATCACTCTGTCCACCGGGATGATCACGCGCACCGCGCAGGTTGCGGTCTTTCCGTTAAACGTCTGCGCTGTAATCGTGGCCGTACCAGGAGCGACTGTCTTCACAAGACCCAGAGCGGATACCGTCGCCACCGCCTCATTGTCGCTAGACCAAAGGATGGTCCTGTCCGTAACGTCGACGGGGGAAAATACCGGCTTAAGCTGCCGCTGATTTCCTTGCACAATCAAAGCTTCCGAAGGCGATATGGTGAGGCCATCCGGGACAACCGTATCGAGAACCGTTACCGCACACGTATCCGTGTACCCGTTAGCGGCTTGCGCCGTGACGGTGGCTGTGCCCGGAGCGACCGCCGTGACAAGACCATCCTCAGAAACTGTCGCAATCTCGGCATGATCGATCGACCATGTTACCGTCTTATCCGCCGCGTTATAGGGAGAGACTGTCGCAGCCAGTTGGTTCATGCCGCCGTGATCCAGAATCGCCATCTTGGGCGATACCGTCACGCCGGTGGGCATGGTCGTTGGGGAAATCTCCTCCGTTACCGTTACAACACACGTTGCCTCAAGCCCGTCAGCCTTGCGCGCGGTGATCGTGGCCGTGCCCGGCAAGTTGCCTGTTATCCACGCTTGATCTGGGAATGGGCCATCCAGCACATACCACACCGGTTCGACGGACACTACCGCGGGATCGCTGCTCTCCCACGTGACCCCTCCGGGGATGGCCACACTTCCGTCCTCAGATTTACCGCGAAGGGAAATCCTAACGAGTTGATCCGGCTCGATGGCCACCGTTTTCTGCAGCATATAGACACTCTGGCAGCGATCAACCACTGTCACGACGCCGGACGCCGAAAGACCGCCTGACAGGCGCGCCGTAATCGTCGCCGTCCCCGGAGACACGCCAACGAGCCTTACGTAGGAGGTTGAGGCTTCGTATTCTATGACTTCCGCCACACCGGGATCGCTGCTCTCCCACACCACACCACCCGGGTAATCGTTGATACTTCCGTCGTTATACATACCGATTGCGCGGTTCTGGGTTCTCCCTCCTACCTCAAGATAGACCGGGAAGTCAAGCAACTCAATGCTCTTATAATCGCCGCTTACCGTCACGTCCATCGTCGCTTCCATTCCCATGAAAGAAGCCGTAATGATGGCCGTTCCCTCTCCTGCGGCGTAAACATCATCCATGTAAATACTATAACCGGCGTCTGGCGGCGGCCGTTTGTTGACGGTGGCGACATCCGGGTTGCTGGTCGCCATTTCTATGATTTCGGAACCGAATAAATTGATGGGTTCGTCCGCACCCAAGTAAAAGCTTGAGCCGTCTTTGCATACGACCGTGATCTTTTCAATTTTCGCATGGTCTCCGACGGCGAGATCCATTGATTCCGGCGAAATGACGATGTGATCGAGCAGTTCCTCCCCGACGGTGATGATTACGAAATTGCTGGAGGTCAACTCGACGCCTCTCTCCTTATACATCGGCCGAATTGCGGCCTTGCCGGGATGGACGCCATGGAACGCGAGGCCAGTTGGCGTAAACTCCTCTATCTGATAGGGTGGAAATATTTCTTCGTCATTCTTGTTCCAGGATAAGCCAAATTGCATATTTATCGGTTTCACCGTTTTCTGCGATCCGTCCGAATAGTGCGCGGTTACCGTCAGTTCCCTCCGCTCCCCGATGGCGAGGTCGATGGGTCCGTCGGGCGAAACCGTCAAATCCGTCAGCATCGGCCCTACGTCAACCAGAAGCTCATACGGGCTGCCCTGATACGTAACGGTAATGACCGCGACGCCTGACACGGAACCAGTCGTAAGCATTCCGCCCGCTTCCACCGTCGCGATGGCATCGTCGGACGAAGTGTAACTCGCCAGGGCGGTCACATCGGAGACCGTTCCTTTTTTGCTGTACGACACTTCTATTTGAACGGTTTGATTAAGGTCTATATATTGGCTTTCAGTCGATAGCTTGGCTGTAAGGAACACATCCGACTGATCCGCTGCGTTTCCGATGTTGAGAACGCCGTAGCCGTAATGGATGTCGAATCCGGGCGTTCCCCTGTCCACCGCAGTGGCGCGGATTCGCGCTTCGACGGCAGAAGGCGAGAGCGCCGGGTTGTCGCACAACAATAGTGCCGCCGCCCCCGCGACGTGCGGGCAGGCCATGGATGTTCCTTCCATGGATACGGTTCCGCCGCCAGCCCGGGCGCTCACGATGCCTACACCCGGCGCCGCCACGTCCACCGAGCTCCCGTGGTTGGAAAAACCGGCGATGCCATCGTATGAATCAACAACGGCTGCCACCGTGATGGTAGACCCCACCCTTGAGGGGGAGTAATTCGCAGTGTCCGCAACGGCGTTTCCCGCGGCGACAACGACGGTCGCGTTTCGCCCGACCGCGTACCGAACGGCACTGTCGACGGTTTGGTTTTTCCAGCTCCCCAAGCTCATGTTGATCACCTGCGCGCCGTGGTCCGCCGCCCAGTACACGCCGTTCGCGACTTGGATATTTGAGCCCCTTCCGTCGTCACCCAGTACCTTGACCGGCATCACCTTGACGTTTGGCATGCCGATCGTGACGTCGATCACTGTGCCAGCCACGTGTGTGCCGTGCCCGTTGCCGTCCGCCATCGTGGTGTTGCCGTCCACCATGTTGTAACCGGAAATCTGACGCCCCGCGAAGTAGGAGTGGCCCGTATCCAGCCCCGAATCCACCACGGCCACTTTCACCGACGCGTTCTGCTTGCCGCTGGCCTTAAGGTAATCCATGTAGGCGTCCGATCCGATGTGCGCAGGGCCCCATCCCAGATGCTCGTAGCTCGATTGGGGCTGAACTTCGTCTTCCGACGGCATCATTTCGTCCGCATCGGCCTCACTCGTCGACACGTCGTAGTGCACGGTTTCCGCCGGTACCACGTCGTATAGCACCGTTCCCGCGGGCACCGCGTCGGCTGGAACGGCTTCCGCCGACGTCGCCTCGTCCAGCACAACGATGCCATCCGGTTCTGCGTAGATGATATTGGACGAATTGTTTAGCGCTTCACAAGCCGTCTTCGCCGCATCCACGGTTCCAAACTGCAAAATATACAGGCCGTCTGGCCCGGCAATCGTCTGTTCCGTTTGAATATCCGCAGGTAAGGACATCCCTGAACGAACCTTCACGAGTACGCGCATCGTTTGAAAGCTGTTGGTAATCACGATTTCGTCGGAGGACTTGTCGATCTCAAACCCCAATCCATCTTCGGTAAGTACATTTTCCGGTACCACCGGCGTTCCGTTTTTCAGCCTGGAAGCAAAGCGCACGCTCTTCTTCTTGCCGTTGACGCGCATGTCCTTGTCGCCGTATTGGACCTCGACAAGCCGGCCATTCTTTTTCACGCGGACGCCCTTCGCGTCTTTCTCGACCGTTACGCCGAGAGCCTCCAGTGCTTCTGTGGGGATCATCCATTCACCCTGCTCAACAGACGCTTTGTTCTTCAGTTTAATCTTGCGGTTGTCAATTTGAATGGTGGAGTCCTTCGTATTCAATGTCGCCCGCTGGAAATAATCATCGCGCCAATGGGAACGGACCATCCCGGAAACCGCACGATAATAAGCGTCGCCGCCACCTCCGCCTGATGCGGCAAAAACGCCCGACTGCGCCAATGTAAGCGACAAGATAATCAGAAAAAAGAAGAATTTCTTCATTGTGTGACGGCCTCCCCTGATTCTTAGCCTCGGGCCTCTCATAATTTTACACACTTCAAACATTTTAACATAAACTTGCCGAACATTCAATGTTAAAAAGCGGTTTTCTATAAAGAAAACCATAAAGAGTTACGGATGCCAAGCTCATCTTCGCAGCCATCGTAAAGGAAGTGTCGATTACTTACAATGAAGGTAAGGTGGTAGGTCAAAACAGAATTGCCCAATGCACATTCTTGTTGGTTCTTGTTTGCTAATAGTAAGTTTCCGAATCGTAATGGGGAGCCAGCATTTCTACTGACTCCCCGGTAGCTTAATTGTCCGAGTTCGTTAGCCTTGTGCTAGTTCCAGTTTAATCTATTACAAGGCTATCACTAACGACGTAATCTACAAAATTCCATGTCGTTAAGAAAATCCTCCATCTGTTCTCTGACTTCATTTATGTGTATTTCTACTTCATTATATTGTACAAATGTTTTTTCTTTCCGGAAATATTTCGTATCATAGCCCAAAATTCCCCAGCTCATTGACATGTGTATATCATGATCGTCAGACTCTACAACACCACCATTCTTATTCACTATATCACAATTAATCCAGAATCCATATCCACGACTCAATTGAGGCCTTTCGTAGTAAATCGTCTCATCGCCATCATACTTCCATATTTTCTGTATCATGATATGGCACCCATACGCTTCAAATTTATCAGCGTATTGTTCAATAATATGTTTATGGTCTAAGAATATCCTATCTTCGATGGCGCTTATTTCGGCGGGCTCCTTACTGTCAAGAAGCGGCATTAAAAAGTCCTCCTAAAAAACCAAGCCCAGTATGCTCTACCCTTACTTACAGTATTATTCACTGAATTCCAAACATTCAATTGCCAATGAGGGTTATACCCCTTGTAAGGATGCGTATGGAATTCAATTGAGCGTGTTGAAACATTCTTAGCCCCCGGTCAATAGCTTCGGGGAACCAACATCCTGATACTTAAAAAGACCTGGAGCAGCGACACACGCGGTGCGAATTGGTATCATTGCCTCGCCGCAGGCTTATGGGTACTACTGCGCACCTTGAGCCTGGTGGGAATCAGCACCTTACGTGCCAGCGTCCGTTGCCCGGCGATCCGCTGGGTCAACATTTCGATCGCGCACTCGGCAATCGCTTCCAGTGGGACGTCCACGGTGGTCAGTGGCGGCGTCAGGTGCTTCACGGTCGGGAGATTGTTAAAGCCGATGACGCTAATTTTTTCCGGTATGGACAACCCGTTCTGAAGGAGCGTGGTCGCGACGCCAGTAGCCATCGTATCGTTAGCCACGAAGACAGCCGTAGGAAGGGGCAGCTGATTGTCAATCAACTGGCCCGCAAGCCGGACGCCCTCCTGATAGGACAAACACTTGCCAACGTAAAGCAGGGAGGGGTCGAGCAAATCCATCTCTTTCATGAACGCAATGTACGCTCTTTCCCGATCATCCTGTGCTTTTTTACGGTTATCGTCAACCACCTCGCCGCCGATGAAGGCGATGCGACGGTGCCCCAGCCTATAAAGATAGCGTAGCGCATCCGTCGTTCCGCTGATTGTGTTGACCATCACCGAGTCGTACTGCAAATCGTCCGGCGAGGAATCCAGAAAAAACAGATTTGAATTCAGAACAGCCAGTTGCTGGGTTTCTTCCCTGGTAAATCGTCCGATAGCAATGATGCCGTCGGGTTTTAGGTCCACCGCCGGAACATACTTCCCGTCGATGTACATGATGCTATATGTGTTGATGCCGGACTGGGCGCATTTTTTCTCCACTGCTTTGAGCAGGTAGAAATAGAAAGGGTCCTCAATAAACGCCTGCTCCGAGTACCAGTCCACAAGGCCGATGTTCAGACGTTTGGCCGAGCTTTCCGCAATGTCCTTACGCTGTTTGAGCGTCATATACTCCAAGCTCTCGGCAACTTCCAGAATCTTGAGCTTCGTTTCCGAACTGACGCCCAAAGTTGGATCGTTGTTGAGCACGCGGGATACCGTGGCGGTGGATACCCCCACGACCGCTGCGATTTCCTTAATGGTCGCCACCACAATCCCCCCTACTGCTACTCCCTCTATTCTACAGCAACCGCGGGCCGTTGTAAACCGGTTTTACTAAAAATGCGAGAAAGTCCGCCGTTTCACGCGCCAGAAATATTAGTATTTTTTTAGTGATGAAATTTTAAGATTGCGTTGACACGGCGTGTTGTGTGGTGTAAAATGTAACTAGAAACCGCGGGGTAAACCGGGTCATTATGGATGGAGGGTTGATCATGAGAAAAGTCCTGTCCCTGGTTCTGTGCGCACTGATGATGGTTATGTTCACCGCGAACGCCCTGGCCGTGGATCTGAACTCCCTGACGCTTGATGAGATTACCGCCCAGGCCAAGGCGGAGGGCGACGTCCAGTCCGTGGGCATGCCGGACGAATGGGCCAACTGGAAGGATACCTGGAACGACATAAAGACTCAGTACGGAATCACCCACGGCGATGTGGACATGAGTTCGGCGGAAGAGATCTCCATTTTTGAAGTGGAGAAGGACGCCCCCACCAAGGATATCGGCGATGTGGGCATCTCGTTTGGCCCGGTGGCCGTGGAGAAGGATGTCGTGCAGCCCTACAAGACCAGCTATTGGGCGGATGTGCCCGACTGGGCCAAGGACACCGAAGGGTATTGGATGTGCCCCTATTATGCCACCGTCTGTTTCGTGGGCAATATGGACTACGTGGATAAGATGCCCACCACCTGGGCCGAGATCCTGGATGGAGACTACACCGTGGCCGTAGGCGACGTGGCCCGTTCCTCCCGTCCGCAGCTGGGCCTTCTGTCGGCGGCGGTCGCCTTCGGCGGCAGCGAGAGCAACCTGACCCCCGGTTACGAATTTTTCCGAAAGCTGGCCGAGCAGGGCCGTCTGGACACCGGCGACGACAGCCGCGCCCGAATTGAAAAGGGCGAAATCGAATTCTACATCACCTTTGACTTCCTGGCGCTGGAACACAAGAACAACATGAGCGGTCTGAATCTGGAAATCCGCGTGCCTACCGACGGTGCGGCCATGAGCGCCTACGCGTCCGTCATCAACAAGTACGCGCCCCACCCCCATGCGGCGGCGCTTGCCCGTGAGTACATGTTCAGCGACGCAGGTCAGACCAATCTGGCCAAGGGTTACGCCCGCCCAATCCGTGTGGACAAGCTGACGCTGCCGGAGGACGTGGCCTCCAAACTGTTGCCCAGCGACCAGTATGTCGGCGCGTTTTCCATCAAGGACGCGGCAGCGTGGAATGAGTCCGTCGCCCAGATGGGCCAGCTCTGGCAGGAGCAGGTACTGGCTTACCTGAAGTAAACTCCTCTTTCGGGTAATGAGACATAGGGGGAGGAGCCTTGCGCTTCCTTCCCCTTCCCGCTAAGTCCGTGGAAAGAGGGAAAGACAATGAGAAGACGCAATCACGCTTACCTGCTGGCCATGCTGCCCTTCGCGCTGCTGGTGACGCTGTTCCTGTTCGTGCCGATGGCCTTCATGGTGTTTCGGAGCTTCCTGTCGCCCGAGACAGGCTGCTTTACGCTGGAAAACTACCTGACGATCTTCACGAAAAAGTATTATCAGATCTCCGTTGTTAACAGCCTGGAGGTATCCCTCATTTCCACCGCGGCGGGCATCGCCGTCGCGTTTTTCGCCGCATTCTGCCATCAGCGGCTGGGTGACAGATACCAAAGGATCTATACCTCCATCTTGAATATGACTTCCAATTTCGCCGGCGTGACGCTTGCCTTTTCCTTCATGCTGCTTCTGGGGAAGACCGGCGTTCTCGTCCAGCTGGCGAGGAATTTCGGCCTGGAATCGCTCTCGGAGTTTAAATTCTACTCCGTGCAGGGGCTGATGATCACCTACATCTACTTCCAGATTCCGCTGGGCACGCTGCTGATGATCCCCGCGTTTGACGGTATTAAGCGCGAATGGAAAGAATCCGCGCAGGTACTCAAAGCCAGTCCGCTTCAGTTTTGGCTCAGGATTGGCGTTCCGGTGCTGGCGCCCAGCATATGGGGCACCGTATCCATCCTCTTTGCAAACTCACTGTCCGCGTATGGAACGGCTTACGCGCTGATGGGCAACAATTTCTCGCTGATGACCATTCGGATTGCCGGCATGTTCACAGGAGACGTCGTTCAGCAGGTGGAACTGGGCTCCGCCATGTCCACCGTGCTGGCGCTTCTGATGTGTGTAAGCGTTTTTATCAACATGAAATACATGGGCAAGGCGGGTGAGACAGGCAAATGAAGCGCAATTGGTTTTCGCATGTTCTTGTCACGTTGCTGATCGCGTACCTGCTGTTGCCCATCCTGGCCATCTGCCTGTACTCGGTTTCGCTGAACTGGACCAGGCAGATACTGCCCAGCGAGTTCACGCTGGACTATTATCGAGAGCTCTTTTCACTGCCCGACTTTTTCATGGCCATCGTCCGCTCCGTCGGCATCTCGCTGGTTTCCGTCGCCATCTGCGTGCTCATCCTGCTTTTGACCATGTACGTGGTGCTGGTGTACAAGCCCCGCTGGGAAAAGTACGTGAGCCTCATCGTCACCATCCCCTACGCTGTCTCCGGCGTGATCCTGGCGACCAGCCTTCTGTCGCTATACGCGGCTGGCCCCTGGCCGCTTTCGAACCGGCTGGTGATGCTGACTTTCGCCTACTGCATCGTCATCCTCCCCTACGTCTACCAGGGCATCCGCAACGCGCTCTACGCCGTCAACGTCCGGCAACTGCTGGAGGTCGCGGAGATCTTACGCTGCCCGCCGCTGCGCGCGTTTTTCGCGGTGATTGTGCCCAACATCTTTTCCGGGATCACCATCTCCTCGCTGCTGGCCATCTCCATCGTGTTTGGAGACTTCGTGCTGGTCAAGACCATCGCCGGTACTTCCTATTTTACGATGCAATACTACCTGTTCAACGCCATGCTCAAATCCGGAACGCGGGGAGGAGCGGTGGTGTTCGTCGCTTTCCTGATCACACTGGCGCTATCCTTTCTGGCGCTCAAGCTGCAGGAAAAAGGACAGAAGCACAGGCGTAAGGAAACATAAAGGAGGCGCAAAACCGTGGGCTATATCACCGTGCAAAACGTTACCAAGCAGTATTCGCCCAAGGGGCCGAAAGTGCTTGACACCATCAATCTTTCGATCGAAAAGGGCGAACTGGTCACCTTGCTAGGATCCTCCGGCTGCGGAAAAACCACGCTTTTACGATGCATCGCGGGTCTTTCGGACATCACCAGCGGCTCGATCTCCATCGAAAACCGGGACTGCACCCACCTGTCCGCAGGTCAGCGCAATGTTGGCATGGTTTTTCAGCAGTACAGCCTGTTCCCCAACATGACCGCCCGGGAGAATGTGGCCTTCGGCCTTAAGATGCTCCGCAAGGATAAGGAGGTCATCCGGGAGAAGACCGCCCAGATGCTGGAGGCGGTGCAGCTTCTCGAAAAGGCCGACAGCTTTCCCCACCAGCTCTCCGGCGGCCAGCAGCAGCGGGTAGCGCTGGCCCGGGCCATTATTACCGAGCCCAGCGTGCTGCTGTTGGACGAGCCGCTGTCCGCCATCGATGCCAAGGTCAGAAAGATGCTGCAGGAGGAAATCCGCCGCGTACAGCGCTCGTTCAACATCACCACCATTTTCGTCACCCACGACCAGCACGAGGCCATGGTGATGAGCGATCGGATCTTCCTGATGGACAAGGGCGTGATCGATCAAGAAGGCACACCCAAAGAAATCTACACGCGGCCCGCCTCCTGCTTCGCGGCCACGTTCGTCGGCGACAACAACGTGCTGACCGGTCAGCAGTTCGCGCGCCTGACGGGCGTCTCAGTCGTGTGCAAATACGTGGCGCTGCGGCCTGAGTCCATCCACCTGAGCGAGGCGCGGCCCGAAGCTGCGCGACACTGCGCCTTTTCCGCCGTGGTCGAGGACGTGGTGATGAACGGCACGACGATCCGCTACGCGCTTAAAAAGGATGGGCAAGCGATCAACGTCAGCGCGCTGCATGACAAATCGCTGGAATACCGACCCGGTCAGACGGTCTGGGCTGCTTTTGAAGTGGACGATTGCGTGATGCTGGAGAAGTAGTTATGGAACATCAGCAAAGAACCCTGTACCCGGATGGCGCGTTCTACAAGGGAAACCTGCATTGTCACTCGACATTCTCCGACGGAAGGCTGACGCCGGAGCAGCTGAAGAACGCATACAGGCGCAAGGGCTATCAGTTTCTTCTGTATTCTGACCACAACCTGCACACCCATTTTCAGCATCTGAGTGACCCGGACTTTCTGGTTCTCAGGGGCTTCGAGGGGGAGCTAAGGGTTCCCGCGGCGACCCCGCACAAGGCGTTCCATCTGTTGTTTCTCAAAAAGCCGGACGTGCTGCTTTCTGCGCCCTTTAGACCATACGGACACTTGGAGCCTGTCCCCGTTCCCGACTATACCGGAGCGGATTCACTGAAGGCATACATCGCCCGGCAGGAAGTCCGGGGTTACATGACCATCTTCAATCACCCCTACTGGTCGTTCAACGACGAACAGGACATCGCCTGCCTGGACGGCATCGTCGGCCTGGAGCTGTTCAACTATGGTTGCCAGATCAGCGAGAACACGGGCTACGCGGAGCTGATGTACGACCTTCTGCTGCGTAAGGGGAAGCGCCTCTGGGGATTTGCCTCGGACGACAACCACAACCTGTTCCCATTCGATTCTCCCGCCAATGACAGCTTTGGTGGCTACTTGATGGTCAAGGCCCGCGGGCTGACGGAGGATGATGTGGTTCAAGCCATCTGGGATGGCAGTTTCTACGCCTCTCAGGGGCCGGAGATCCACGATTTTTACGTTGAGGATGGGCGCGTGTACCTGACCTGTTCGCCGGCTGAGCGCGTATACGTCTCCGACGAGGCGCGCCACTATCAACTGGGCTTCCGGGATGGCGGCTCCGTCTGCGCGTTCTGTGGCGTGGTGCCTCCTTCCGCTCAGTACCTCCGCGCGGAGGTCGTCGACTGCTACGGACGAAAGGCTTACGGCAATCCCATTTTCCTGAAGTAGCACTGTGATCGTGTGGCGCAAAGGATGTGTTCGTATGACGTTCTCGCTGGACTGGCTACGGGATCCGCAGCGGTTTTCTTACGGGGAGATCCCGCCCCATTCCGACCACGACATCCTGCCCGGAAACGCATACCACGAGACCTGCCTGAATGGCGTATGGGATTTTCGCTGGTTTGAGTCCGCGGGCGATTTGCCGGAGGATTTCCTGTCGGATTCCTTCTGGTCGGATCACGATTCCATCCGGGTTCCCGGTCATATGGAGCTCGAGGGGTTCGGACAGATTCAATACGTGAATACTCAGTACCCCTGGGATGGTCACGAGGAGCTCACGCCGCCCCAGCTTCCCACGGGGTACAATCCCGTAGGGCTGTACCGGCGAGACTTTCTACTTGACGCATCGGAAGCATTACAGCCGGTCCGCATCGTATTCGACGGAGCGGAGAGCTGTGTCGCAGTGTTCATCAATGGACGTTTCATGGGTTACAAGGAAGATGGCTTCACGCCGGGAGAATTCGACATCACCAGTGCGGTTCACGCCGGCGAAAACCGGGTGGTTGCGCTAGTGGCGCGGTTCTGTACCGGTTCTTGGCTGGAGGATCAGGACTTCTTCCGTTTTTCAGGGCTCTTTCGAAACGTCCGCCTGCGCCACTTGCCCGCACTCCATTTGGAGGATATCCACGCGGTACCCGAGGTTTCGGAAGACCTGACCCGTGGCCTGCTTCAGGTGCGCGTGAGCGTCACCGGCGTGGGCTCCGGCATCGTACGTTTTTTGCTGTGGGATTCCACGGGCGAGTTGATCGGAACCTGCGAAGACGGGTGCTTCCGCGTGGAGCGTCCGCTTCTTTGGAGCGCGGAAACCCCGCATCTGTACGCGCTCAATGTGCAGCTTATTGACTCAGCAGGCACTATCATGGAGGAGGCGCGCACACTTCTGGGTTTTCGACGATTTGAACTCAAGGACGGTGTCATGTGCCTGAATGGCAAGCGCATTGTCTTTCACGGGGTCAACCGCCACGAATTTCATTGCGACAAGGGCCGCGCGCTGAGCGATGAAGACCTGGAGTGGGACGTGCGCGCCATGAAGGGAAACAACATCAACGCCGTGCGCACCAGCCATTACCCCAACCAGAGCCTGATGTATCGGCTATGCGACCGGTACGGACTGTACATGGTCGACGAGGCAAATCTGGAGAGCCATGGCACCTGGATGGTGATGGGACTGCCCGCGCATGAAGCTAATGCGCTGCCAGGGGATCGCGAGGAGTGGCGTCAAGCCGTACAGCACCGGATCGACGCCATGTTCGCCCGGGACAAGAACCACCCCTGCGTGCTCTTCTGGTCTCTGGGTAACGAGTCGTACGGTGGCCTCATCCTGCGCGATATGGCCGAACGCCTTCGCAACCTGGATGGCACGCGTCTCATCCATTACGAGGGGATTTCCTGGGATAGGCGCTATCCAGAAACCTCCGACGTGGAAAGCCGAATGTATGCCAAGCCCGACGAAATCAGGGCGTATCTGGCCGACGATCCTCCCAAACCTTTCCTGCACTGTGAGTACGCCCACGCGATGGGTAATTCGCTGGGCGGGCTGTGGGAGTACATGAAACTGGAGGACCAATATCCCAAGTATCAGGGCGGCTTCATCTGGGACTGGATCGACCAGTGCGTCCGAAAGAATGGACTTTTGCTGGGAGGAGACGCGTTCCGTCGTCCTACCGACGGCGTGTTCAGCGGCAACGGCCTGCTTTTCGCCGACCGAACGCCCACCCCCAAACTGGCGGAGGTTCGCCAATTGTATGCGCCGATCCGGTTTCACTTCCAACAGGACGGCGTGGAGATCGAGAACCGCCATCTTTTCAAAGGAACGGCAGAATACGCGTTCCGGTGGCGGCTGATGCAGGATGGGTGGACGGCTTGGGCGGAGGAATTTCGCCGCGACATCCCGCCAGGTGAGCGGGCGTTCGTCCCGTTGCCTTTTCATCAGGACGAATCTGATCAGTATGAGTGCGTATGGGATATCGGCGCGTGGGAGGAAAACCAGGAAATCGCCTATGGGCAGAGCCGCCCTTTTGGTCACTTCCGCCGGGACGCGGGGGATCTGCCCGCCCGTTCTGTGGACGGCGACTGCAACGTAGGCTTTGCTCTGGGGGCCGCACGGGTGTTGGTTTCCAAGGAGAGCGGGCATCTGACCTCTCTGGCCCTTGCCGGGCGGGATCTGCTCGCAAAATCCTTGCGGCCCACATTCTGGCGCGCGCCCACCAACAACGATACCGGCAATGGAAGCACACTGCGCTGGGCGCAATGGAAGCTGGCCAGTCTGTATTCCCGCTGCGAGGGTGTGCGGCTCGAAGGGCATACCGCTCTGTCCTCGCTGGTTTTCCCGACAGTTCCCGAGCGCAGGTGCCACGTCTCTTATACCGGTTACGAGAATGGCATACTTGAGGTTGAACTGCTGCTTAACAGCCATGAGGCAGATTTACCCTGTTTGGGCATGGTCCTGATCCTGCCCGCTCGGTACCAGTTTCTACACTTTTATGGCAATACACAGCGGGAAAGCTATGCCGACCGGCACGCCGTTCCACGTCTGGGACGCGTTGACAGCGTAGTGTTCGAGGAATACGTTCCTTACCTGAAGCCACAGGAGTGCTCCAACCGAACGGATCTGCGGGAGCTCACCCTTCTGGATTCCCAGGGTTACGGCCTGCGTATTTTCTCGGACGAGTCCTTTGAGGCGTCCGTACTGCCCTACGACAGCCACGAACTGGAACAGGCGGCGCACCAGGCTGACCTGCCCACATCTCAGTACACCTATGTGCGCCTCCTCAAGGGGCAGTGCGGAGTGGGTGGCGACGACAGCTGGGGCGCGCCAGTGCACAGTCAGTATCACTTTCATGGGCAGCGGTTTTGCGTCAATTTGGTTCCAGTCGCCGGAAGACATCCGAATCCCGCGTAGCGGGCATGATCAACCTGCGCGGTGCCGGGTTCCCAACTGGAGCGCGCGGACCGCATGCATCAAGCAAAGGGGTAAAATATGGCGTGGTGGGAAGCGGGACTACGGCTTCTGCTGGCTACGGCGGTCGGCTGTGTCATCGGGGTGGAACGGGAGCGCAAAAACAGGCCGGCCGGAATGCGGACGCACGTGCTCGTCTGCGTCGGCGCGGCCCTGATCGCCATCATGGAGCGCTATCTTTCGGTCGACGCGCTGAACCTGAATCTGCAATATGCGTCCAGCGGCGTGACGGTCACGTTGGGCCGCCTCAGCGCCCAGGTGATCAGTGGAATCGGCTTTCTGGGCGCAGGAACCATCTTCATCGCGCAGAAGAAGATAGCCGGGCTTACCACCGCGGCCTCGCTGTGGAACGCCGCATGTCTGGGCCTGGTGGCGGGCATGGGGTATTATGCTCTAGCGATTGCGGGATGCGTCATTGTGATGGTTACGCTGACCTTCCTGCAGAAGGTGGTCAAGGTCCAGGCGATCAAGAACGTGGAAGTTAAATTCATCCATCGGCTGGAGACGATCGCGTTCATCAACGAGTACTTTGAGCGGATGGGTATTCAGGTTCTGGACATCGACTTTCACGTGGAGAACAAGGGGGAGTACAACCTGTACACCAATCTCTACACCCTCGACATGAAGGGGAAGGTCTCTTATATAGACATTGTGAACTACCTTTCCGAAAATGCCAACGTCCAGGTGGTTCGTACCCGGAACACCTGATACGCGAATCGGCCTCTATCGCGGAAATCGGATGCGCCGAACAGCCCGCGCTCCAGGCAGTAAGCGACGGCCGTATCCAGTTCCTCCGGGGTGAACAGCCGCCGCAGCCGGATCAGCCAGCTCATCTGGTCCTTGGCGCTGCGGGGCTTTCTCTGAAGAATGCCTTCCACGAATCGTTCGGACCGTACCGTGTCGCCGAACCCCTGAAGCACCTGGCGCCGCAGGTCAATCAATTTCTGGTGGCGAGGGCGGTCGGCATGTGAGGTGCGCACCAGTTTCC
>CALGYL010000339.1 GCA_937934775.1 uncultured Clostridia bacterium | reverse complement strand
TTGGAAGTATACCATGACCTTATCTTTTCTGTACAGTTTAGTGTAGCCTATCCATTCCTGTAAACTAAACGTACGTTTCGTCGAAATATGCCATATTATGAAATGGGTTCCAAGGAGGCTTGGGAACACAAGACAACCGTTCGGCGACGGACGGGCGGTGCCGGCCAAAGGAGGGTTATTACCGTGGATGACGCGCATTTGAGACAATTGACCGATTCTCTCTTGGAACAGTTGCCGCAAGGCGTGATCCTTACCGATTGCGACGGCATGATTGCCTTTGTCAATCGCACAGCGGAGAATATCCGCAATGTTCGGCGTGAGAACCTTCTGGGGCACAACGTGCTTAACTGTCATATGCCAAAGTCCCACGCGGGCGTCTCACGGGCGATTGAAAACATCGTTAAAAAGCCCGAGACGGTCTATCGGCGAATGGTTGAAGATTCCGTCAACGGAAAATTCTATATCAATACCTATTCGGGCCTGCTGGACGCTAAGGGGCAGACCATTGGCATCGCCGTGCTGACCGAGGACGTCACCGAAAAGCGCAAGCTGGAACTGGAACGCGCCACCACCTACGAGATGATGAAGGAAACGTCCGACACCCTGCGGCGTCAATACCACGAACTGCTCCTCACTTCTCTTGAAACCATTTCAAAAATCCTCGAAGCGCGGGACCCCTACACCCAGAACCACTCGCGCAACGTATGCAATATATCCATGAAGCTCTACGAACACCGCTTCGGCGTCGGAAACGAATACCACATGCTCAAAACCGCAGCGACACTGCACGACATCGGGAAAATCGGCATCCCGGACGAGATTCTCCACAAGCCCGGCACACTGACCGCGGACGAGTATGAAATCATCAAGCAGCACAGCATTATCGCGGAATCTATCCTGAAGCCGCTGGATTCCGGCAGCGAGATCTCAACCATTGTCCGCCACCACCACGAGCGCTACGATGGCAAGGGTTATCCCGACAAGCTCACCGGAGCCCGGATTCCGCTGTGTTCCCGGATTATTTCCATCGCCGATACATACGACGCGATGCGCTCCGACCGCCCCTACCGCCCGGCGATTCCGTTTGATCGGTGCGTGGAGGAGATCAGTCAAAACGCGGGCGCGCAGTTTGACCCCGATTGGGTGGCGGTATTCCTCGACCTTGTGCAGACGGGGAGCCTGTAACTTCGCATTAAAAAAGCGGCCTCACTATCGCTCGCGGGCGACAGTGAGGCCGCTTTCATATGATGTCCAATCATCCGGAGATCGCTGGCGGATCAGAACGGCTCCTCCCGCTGCAGCCGCTCCACCATGCAGCGGATGCGGTCGCGGGCCTCGGTCTCCAGCAGTTGTACCTGCTCCTGGGAGGGCGCACGGTCGCCCATGATGCTGACAAACTGGCTGACCTTCAGGCCCAGCGCCTCCTGCATATCCTGATCGGAGCCGCGAGGACTGACCAGGTAATAGCACAGGAGCGAATCCACGTGGCCGATCCGGTGGGCGCGGTCCTCCGCCTGCGAGTGCACGGCGGGCGACCAATCCAGTTCCCCGAATACCACGCAGGTGGCCCGCTGCAGGTTGAGCCCGGATGCCGAACGCAGCGACACGCAGCACAGATCCGTCTTCCCTTCCATGAACCGGGAGGCAGCAGCGTCCTTTTCCGCTTCGGTCTCCCGCCCGGTGATAAAGACCGGATGGCAGGACTTTAACTCCGTCCGGTAGATGTCCATGACCGCGTGGTGGTGGGCAAATAATAGGACACTCTCGCCCTCCTCGATCAGTGCCCGCACGAAGGCGGCCACATAGGGGGCTTTGGCGATGCCGGTGGCCTGCCGCTGCTTCTGAGAGATGTCGTCCTCCGCCAGCGCGCGGGCGGAGGCGTCGGTCAAAAGCGGAAGGGCGCGCACCTTTTCCATCACCGGCCGCATCAGCTCCCGGTACACCTGATCGTCCCAGTCGATCTCCTGCACCAGCCGCCGCTTGGGCGGCAGTTCCTTGAGCACCTCAGCCTTGGTACGGCGGAGCATCAGCCCTTCCCGCCTGAGATGTTCGCCCAGCAGTTCCGGTTTCGCCACGATGCAACTGTTGTAGCCATAACACCACTCGCGGGAGAAGCTCTCCCAACTGCCCAAAAAATGGAAATCCAGAATGTTGACCACGTTCCAGATCTCGCCGCCGTGGTTGTAAATGGGCGTGCCGGACAAACCGATCACACTGTCCGCCGCCGAGGCGACAAGGCTGGCGGAGGAGTATTTTTCGGTGCCCGCATGGCGCAATTCCTGAATTTCGTCAAAGATCACGGTGTGAAAGCCGCATTCCGGCAGCGCCTTCTTCCAGCCCCGCAGCAAGAGGTAATGCGCGATGTAGACGTCCGCCTCGGGCAGATCGTAGGGCGTGAGGCCGCGCAATACATGCACGCGCACGCCGTCCTCAAGCGTAAGAAAGCGCTCGATCTCCCGCTGCCAGTTGCGCATCAGGTGCGGCGGCACCACGATCAGAGACGGAAACTGAGCAGTGGTGGCCAGATAGGAGAGCGCCTGCACTGTCTTGCCCAGGCCCATCTCGTCGGCCAGCAGCGCCCGGCGACTGCCCAGAAGGAAGGCCAGCCCCTGCTTTTGAAAGGGCATCAGTTCGCCTGAGAACCGGTCCTCCGGCGGCGTAGCCGATTCGGGCATTGCGAGCCTTGTCTCCCGCCAGGCGGCGTACTCCCGGGCCTCCGCGAGCGCCTCCTCCCACTTGTCGCGGTCGTTTTCGCGGATTTCCAGCGGGTAGCGCAGCAGCAGCCAGTTGAGTTCGCCGATGATGCGCCGGTGGGCGGTAAACCGGGCT
>CALGYL010000338.1 GCA_937934775.1 uncultured Clostridia bacterium | reverse complement strand
CTCTACTATATCAAAAAAACTCCCTCATGGGGAGCTTTTTTGACAGTCTGTGGCGGCAAACGGTTATCCCGTTCGCCGCCAGACAGACCATCAACAAAGTCTCGTTCTACTTTATTCGCTTCCGGCGACCAGTGCGCCGGAAGCGTGTTTCTGCCAACAGTAGCGCACACTGGTGGTAGAAACAGCACCATAAGTCAGTGCGCCGCCCGAAAATCCGTGAGGATTTTGGCGCACGAAGCGCTTCTTCCATCGCATCAAAAAACCATACGGGTTTTTTGATGCTCAGAATGGCGGCGAACGGTTATCCCGTTCGCCGCCAGAGGACGTATTGTTCCGATACCGATTGCGCGTCAGGCGCGCGCCTTTTCGCCCGCCATCATCAGGCCCAACCCGTTTCGGGTGGCATCTTTCTGATCGACGATGCCCATGATTTCGCCCTCGTAGATGACCAGGATGCGGTCGGACATCTCCAAAATTTCATCCAGCTCGGTGGAAACCAAAAGAACCGCCGCGCCGCGGTCGCGCTCTTCCACGATGCGCGACTGGATGTACTTGGTTGCGCCGATGTCCAGGCCCCGGGACGGGTGTACCGCAACCAGAAGCGCGGGCTTCCTGTCCAGTTCGCGCCCGACGACAAACTTCTGTTGATTGCCGCCCGACAGGTTTCCCGCGAACTCCGCCACATTGGGCGTTTTCACGTTGTAGCGGGCGCACAGTTCGGCCGAATGCTTATCGATCCAGCGCCAGCGCAGCACGCCGCGCTTCGAGAAGGGGCTCTGGTCGTAGCTCATCAAAGTCAGGTTCTCGCGGATGTTCATCCGGGCGACCATGCCCATCTTATGACGGTCCTCCGGAATGTGGGAGACGCCGCGTTTAAGAACTTCCCGGGGCGATTTTCCAGCCATGTCCTGGTCGTTGATGAGGATCTTGCCGCCGGTAGGCTTCAGAAGCCCGCAGATGGCGCGCACCAATTCTGATTGTCCGTTGCCGTCGACGCCGCAGACGGACAGAATCTCACCCTCTCGAAGTTCAAACGACACATCGCGGACGGCTGGCAGACGCCTTGCGCTCAGACATCCGAGGTGCTCCACCTTCAAAACCGTCTTGCCGGGTGTGGCGGTTTTTTTCCTGACCACCAGGTCCACGCTCTGTCCCACCATCAACGCCGCCAACTGCTGTTTGTCGGTGATCTCCGCGATCGGGATGCCGGAGGCCGCGACCTTGCCGAGACGCAGAACCGTGCACCGGTCGCAGATGGTCATAATCTCGTTCAGCTTGTGGCTGATGAAGATCACGGTCTTGCCTTCCTTGGTCAGTTGGTGGATCATTTCAAACAGGCCTTCGACCTCCTGCGGCGTCAAAACCGCGGTGGGTTCGTCCAGAATCAGGAGTTCCACATTTCGGTACAGCGCCTTCAGGATCTCCAGGCGCTGCTGCTGCCCCACGGACAGCTGCTCCACCTTGCACCAGGGGTCGATGTTCATGTTATAGCGCGCCGCCATCTCAGTAAACCGGGCGGCAGCCGCCTTCAGGTCCAGTACTTCGCGGTTGCCCGCGTAGCCCAGTACGACGTTTTCGATGGCGCTGAGCGCCGGAATCAGCATGAAGTGCTGATGCACCATGCCGATGCCCAGTTCAATGGCCTGCTTCGGGTCGCGGATGCGCACAGGCTTGCCGTTATAGAGAATCTCTCCCTCGCTCTGCGCATACATCCCATAGAGAATATTCATCAGCGTGGACTTGCCCGCGCCGTTCTCACCCAACAGCGCGTGCACTTCGCCGCGCTCGACGGTGAGATTCACATCGTAATTGGCGACGACCGGGCCGAAACGCTTGGTCACATGCCGCATTTCCAGTAGTGCCATGCCGCTTCCTCCTATTCCTTCACGTAGGGGATGGCGCTTGAGGCGGGCTTATTGCTGCGACGGATCAGCCCGCAGAGCGCCAGAATCGTGATGATATAGGGCAGCATCACGAGGAACTGCGAGGGGATACCGGTCGAGAGCGCCTGAAGCTGGAATTTCAGCGCGTTGCTCGCGCCAAAAACCAGCGCCGCGCCCATCACGCCCGCCGGCGTATAATTGCCGAACACCACCGCCGCCAGCGCCATGAAGCCGCCGCCTGCGATCATATTTTCGGTGAAGAAGGACATCTGCCCCATCGAAACAAACGACCCGGCGAAGCCGGCCATCAGGCCCGAGTACAGGATGCTCATGAAGCGGGTACGGGCCACGTTGATGCCCACCGTGTCGCAGGCGCGGGGGTTCTCCCCGACGGCGCGCAGCTTCAGGCCCGTATTGGTGCGGAACATCACAAACCAGGCGACCGGCACCAGAAGAAACGCGATATACACCGGAAGAGGTTGGTTGAAGAGCACCGGCCCGAGCACCGGAATGTCCGATAAGAGCGGGATTGCCGCCTTGCCGAACACGTCGATCTTGGGCGGGCTGGTGGAAGCGCCGAACACCCAGCGATTGACCGTGATCGTCAGGCCCGACGCCAGAATGTTCATGCCGGTGCCGATGACCGTCTGATCCGCCTTGACGACGACCGTGAAG
>CALGYL010000337.1 GCA_937934775.1 uncultured Clostridia bacterium | reverse complement strand
GTGACGGGCTGAAGACCGGTTCCACCCAAGAGGCAGGATATTGCATGAGCGCTACCGCACTTCGCGGTGGGATGCGTCTGGTGGCCGTTGTGCTGGGCGCGAAGAGCGGGAAGTCTCGATTTGACATTGCAAGCCGCATGATGGATCATGGTTTTGCCAACTATCGCACCTATCCCGTGGCGCAAAAGGGGGCCAAGGTGCGCGGTACGCTTCCGGTGGTGGCGGGCGAGAAGGTGGGCGTCAAACTGGCGCTGGACGAAGACCTGACGCTTTTGATCGAAAAGGGGGAAGAAGGCGAAATCACGCTGACGCCCAGACTACCTGAGAATGTGCGCGCGCCCATCAAATCGGGGCAGCGGGTCGGCAGCGTCGATGTGATCAAGGACGGCCACGTCGTGGGCCAGGTAGCCGTCGCGGCGGCCGAAACGGTGAATGCCCAGAACTATTGGGATGTCGCCCGCAGGGTATTTGCCGCTTGGCGATTCAAAATTGCATAATTCCACTTGCATAAAGGGGATATTTTGAGTACAATAGAATGCGTCCTTTGATGGGGTGCGTACGGGAGGGAGCATGCCGCCAATTGTGCTTTCGGATTGTCTTAAACCGGGCGAACATGTGCTTTGCGCGGTATCCGGCGGCGCGGATTCGGTGGCGCTTCTTTTGCTTCTAAAAGAAAAGGCCGATCGGGGCGAGATCCGTCTGACTGCGGCGCACTTTGACCACCGCATCCGGGCGGCGTCCGGCGAGGATGCACGCTTTGTCCAGGCACTGTGCGAAAAAAACGGTGTGCCCATTATAGCAGGCGCTGAAGATGTGCCGAGCCTGGCGAAGGCATCCGGCACGGGGCTTGAGACTGCCGCGCGAAATGCTCGAAGGACGTTTCTGAAGCGCGTCCGGCAGGAGGTCGGCGCGGATGTGATCGCGACCGCGCACCATCTGGACGATCAAGCGGAGACGGTGCTGATGCACCTTTTTCGCGGTGCGGGAATGAAGGGCGCGGGGGGCATTCGCCCGCGTACGAGTTGCTGGGCGCGGCCGCTTCTCAATGTCCGGAAAACAGACCTCGTTCTTTATTTACAGGAAATGCATCAGCCTTGGCGCATCGACGAGACAAATGCGATTCCAAATACACCACGAAACAGACTTAGGTCCGAAATACTGCCGTCGGTTCTTGAAATGTATTCGGGCGCGGTCGAAGCGCTGGGCAGGTTCGCGGACATCTCCGCCGAGGAATCCGGACTTTTGGATGACCTTGCAAACGTTTTTTTGCGAGAGCATGGAACGCGCATCGACGGCGGACTATATGCTCTGGAGGCCGTCCCGGCTCACCGGGCGCTGATTCGGCGGGCGATCCGAATGCTTCGTCCGGAAACCGAATACAGACTGCTGTGCAGATTGTCCGATTTGTATTTTGCGCGCTCCGGCCGGGTGGACGCGGCGGGTGTCAGCGCGGAACGCTCGGGCGGGAAACTGTATCTAATCGATAAGCGCTTTTCAGCCGAAAACCATCTCGGAATAGTGCAAACCAAGACCGTGGAAAACCGACCGGTGCTTGAAAATGGACTGCGCCAGGTGCTGGACCGAAATGCGGTTGAGGGTGCGACGCTCCGGTTTCGAAGACCAGGGGACTGGATCAGTCCGCTGGGAACTTCCGGCACAAAGAGCCTGTCTGATTATTTGACGGACCGGAAGATCGACCGGCCGCTTCGGGACCGTATACCGCTGCTTGCGGCAGGGCGCGAAGTCCTGTGGGCGGTGGGGGTGGGCATTTCAAACCACGCGGCGCTCCGGCATGACTCGGAAGCGTTGGAACTGACATATATACCAAAGAGTGATGGAGGAGCGCCCCATGATGAACGACCTGACGGAGATACTGTTTGACGAAGCGAAGATTCGAGAATGCGTTGAAAGGATTGGCAAGGAGATTTCCCGCGATTATGCGGGCAAGGACCTTTTGCTGGTTGGCATTCTGAAGGGCGCCGTCGTCTTTTTTTCGGACCTGATCCGTGCGATTGACATCCCGCTCAGCATGGATTTCATGGCCATCTCCAGCTACGGAAGCGCGACGCGCTCCACCGGCGTCGTCAGGATCATGAAAGACCTTGACAAGCCCATCGACGGCCGTCATGTGATCATCGTCGAAGACATCATCGACAGCGGCATGTCGCTGGCCTTCCTCAAGCAGACGCTCTACGCACGCGGCGCGGCGTCGATGAAGGTATGCGTGCTATTGGACAAGCCCGACCGCCGCCGTACCCATGTGGATGTGGATTACCGCGGATTTGTGATTCCGGACGAATTCGTGGTCGGATACGGACTGGATTACGCGGAACTGTATCGAAATCTGCCGGTAATCGGCGTGCTTAAGCCTGAAATTTACACAAAAGACTAACGCCGACGTTTGAATTGTAAAGGCCCTGCTGATATAATACCAATAGACTGCGCGCTTTGGAAAGCGAGGGATTCTCCACCTTGAATCAAAACAAATTTATGCGATATCTGCAAGGACCGCTGATGTACTTGGTACTGCTGGCGGTTATTTTGCTGCTCGTCAGTATGTTCGGCTCCGGGACACGTGATACCATCACGAAGCTGAATTACACTGATCTGCTCAAACTGGTCGAGGAAGACGGCATTTCCAACGTGATGATCACGTCGAACGTGCTCGTCGCCCGTCGGACCGACAGCCAGATTCCCGTGAGCGAGTTTGGCAACCGCTACGACATAGTCACGGTTCTGAGCAGCTCCGACCGGTTCTATTCGGACGTGAACGCGATCTACGCCAAGCGCTTGGGTAAATCGGTGGATGAGGTCAGCACGGTTGACTACACTTTTGTCGTTGGCAACGACCAGCCCGCCGGGACCCCCTGGTGGATGGACTGGGTACCGCTGCTGGTGACCATGGGCCTGTTCGGTGTATTCTGGTATTTCATGATGCGCCAGCAGGCCGGCGCGGGCAAGGGCGGCGTGATGAGCTTTGGAAAGAGCCGCGCGCGCTTGACTGATCCTTCAAAGAATAAGGTTACCTTTGACGATGTGGCGGGCGCGGATGAGGAAAAGGAAGAACTGCGCGAGATCGTCGAATTCCTGAAAGACCCCAAGCGCTTCACCGACGTGGGCGCGCGCATCCCTAAAGGCGTTCTGCTTGTGGGCCCTCCGGGTACCGGTAAAACACTCCTGGCCCGCGCCGTTTCCGGCGAGGCGGGCGTGCCGTTCTTCACGATTTCCGGTTCGGATTTTGTAGAAATGTTCGTCGGCGTCGGCGCGAGCCGCGTCCGCGATCTGTTTGACCAAGCCAAGAAGGCCGCGCCCTCCATCGTTTTCATCGATGAGATTGACGCGGTGGGCCGTCAGCGCGGCGCGGGAATGGGCGGCGGGCACGACGAGCGTGAACAGACGCTCAACCAGCTGCTGGTGGAGATGGACGGCTTTTCCCATAATGAAGGCGTTATCGTCATGGCGGCCACCAACCGCTCGGACATACTGGACCCGGCGCTTCTGCGTCCCGGCCGGTTTGACCGCCAGGTGACGGTCAATTATCCGGACGTAAAGGGCCGCGAAGAGATTTTGAAGATCCACGCCCGCGGGAAACCCATTGATTCCGGTGTCAATCTGGAAGTGCTGGCAAAGCGTACGCCCTACTTTACCGGCGCGGACCTTGAAAACGTCATGAACGAAGGGGCGATCCTGACCGCGCGCGCCGGCAAGCGCACCATCACGATGGAAATTCTGGAAGAGGCCATCACAAAGGTCAGCGCGGGTCCTGAAAAGAAGAGCCATAAGGTCACCGACGATGACAAAAAGCTGGTCGCCTATCATGAGGCGGGCCACGCCATCGTCATGCACAACATCCCCGAGTGCGACAGCGTGCATGAGATTTCGATCATCCCGCGGGGCCGCGGCGCAGGCGGATATACCATGTACCTGCCGGACAAGGAAATCAACTATATTTCCAGCGCGCGGCTGATGGCCAAGATGAGCGGCATGATGGGTGGCCGCTGCGCGGAACAGCTGGTGCTTGGGGATGTTTCCACCGGCGCCACCAGCGACCTCAAGCGTGCCACCCAGATCGCGCGCAGCATGGTGACCGAATACGGAATGAGCGAAAAACTCGGGCCAATCTTTCTAGGCGGCGACCACGAAGTGTTCCTGGGCCGCGATTTCTCGCAGTCTAGGTCTACCTTCTCCGAAGACGTCAACGCGCAGATCGACAGCGAGGTGCGCAGGCTTCTGGATTCCAGCTATGAACGCGCGCTGATCATCCTGAAAGCGCACCGCGAAAAGCTGGACAAACTGGCGGAAATCCTGATCCAGAAGGAAAAGGTTGACCGCGAAGAATTCTTGAAGGTTGTCGGCGCACAACCGGACAGCACATCCGGTACGGCGGATATTGCGCCCGGCGCGGCTCCCGCATATTAACTCACAAAGCCGCAAAGCGATTTGCGGCTTTCTCTCGCCGGCCGGGAGAGTGGGCCGCCTTTGGGCGTTGCTTCTTCCCGGCCGGCGGTTTCCCTTCGGTCGGCAAACCGTGCCGCCTGGACGGAAGCAGCCCGCTGGAACAGGAATTTACCTGTACGACCATGCAACGTGCTTCGCAAGTGTGGTATACTAGAAAATATCTCCACGAAAGGATATTTGATAGATGACGCAAAGCGGAAGGAGAAGGACTGGTCGCAGACGGAAAGCCAACGCTGCGCAAGGAATTTTTAGCCTTGTCAAGATGGCGCTCGTCGTTGCCGTGATTGTTATCATCATCATCGGCATCATCCGGTTCACATCTCAGCCAAACGTCTTTTTAAATGGCGTATATGTCAACGGCATTTCTCTGGGCGGCTATTCCTACGAAGAAGGATATAAGCAGGTCAACGAGATGGCCGACGAGCGGCTGAATAAAAACGCCATCACGCTCACCTACGAGGACAAATCCTGGACGCTTACGCCTTCGATGGTGGGCGCCTCAATGGATGTGGATTCGCAACTGGCATTGGCGTGGAATTTTGGACATACCGGCAATTTTTTCCAGAAGCGGTCCCAGCAGAGCTACCTCAAAGATCACACGGTTGAGTTCAACAGTGAGCTGAAGTATGATGAAACGCTGCTGGATCAGTACGTTGCCACGATCAAGAGCGAAATCGACATCGCCCCGGTGGATGCGACCGTCACCGTTGAAAAGGACGAGACGCTGAAAGTTTCCGATTCCGCGGACGGCCAGGTGCTGGACGGCGACGCCCTCAAACAGGCGCTTTCAAAGGTGATCGTGGAAGGCTCTACGCCTCAGATTCAGCTGGTTGCGCAGGTGGTTAAGCCCAATATCAGCGCAAGCGACCTGAAAAACGACACGCAATTGATCGCGCAATGCATTACTTCGACAAAGACTTCGTCGAAGAGCCGGACGAGCAACATTCGCCGCGCGCTTTCCAAGTTCAACGGCTTCGTGGTACACCCCAATGAAACCATCTCCTTTAACAAGGTGGTGGGGAAGCGCACCATTGAAAACGGCTTCAAGGAAGCGCCTGAATTTGCCGGCACCACCGTGCAGCAGGGCATCGGCGGCGGCGTTTGCCAGGCTTCGACCACGCTGTACAACGCGCTGCTTCGCGCGGGCATGACGGTTGAAACACGTTACCAGCATACGATGCGCGTCTCGTACATACCGCCCAGCCTGGACGCCACCGTCAGCGAAAGCGGCAAGGATCTGGTCTTTACAAACGACCGGGACAGCACGATCTACATCTACACCAGTGTCGACTCCGAAAAGGTGCAGGTGAAGATTTTCGGTCAACCCACCGAATACCGCATCGAGTTGGAGAGCGAGATCATCCAGGATAACATTGCCTCCACCACCATTAAAAAGAAAAAGGACACCACCGGAAAATACGCGTACTATACCGACGAGATGGTGCTCATCAGCGAAGGGAAGCTGGGTGCCAAGTCGCGAGCCTATATCTGCTACTACGACCGCAAAACCGGCGAATTGGCTGGCGACAAGCGCGTGGAGCTGCACACAGATTACTATTTCCCGTCCGCTCCGGTCTACTGGGTGGGCATTCATGAGCGTGATGAGGAAGTACAACCCTAGCGTTCTTGCCGACTGAAAGCGCGTGGCAGGTCTCTTTCCTATGGCGTTTTATTTCGTTTACCGCGGCGGATATCCCGCTTCGGTTCATCGCCAGGGAAATGTGCTTCGCCGGGATACGCCGCCACAGTTGACCGGGCGCTGGCATATCAGGGGCTGGATTGGCAATATTACATACGGAGGGATATGGGTGAAGAAGGTTTTTTTGACGGAACGCGGACCCAAGGCGGTAGGGCCCTATTCGACGGCGGTTATTCAGGGTGAGACCGCTTATCTGTCGGGGATGCTGCCGGTCGACCCGGCCACAGGCAAATTGGCGGAGGGCGGCATCGGGGCGCAGGCACGCCAGTCGCTTTCCAACATCAAAACCGTGCTGGAAGAGATGGGACTTTCCCTCTCGAACCTTTTAAAAGTCAGCATCTTTCTGACGGACCTTGGAAACTTCTCCGAAGTCAACGCCATCTATGGTGAGTTTCTAGAGATGCCTTATCCCGCCCGCTCGTGCGTGCAGGTTGCGGCGCTCCCGCTGGGCGCGCTGATTGAGATCGAGGTTGTCGCCGCCACCAAGCTGTGACA
>CALGYL010000336.1 GCA_937934775.1 uncultured Clostridia bacterium | reverse complement strand
AAAGGAAGTGGCCGTGGCGGGCGGTGTGTCTGCCAATTCAGGCTTGCGCGCTGCTTTTGAAGATTATAGCCGCCGTTATGGATGGAAAATACATATCCCGAAATTTGCTTATACTACCGATAATGCGGCTATGGTAGCTATCTCAGGGTACTACAAGTATCTCGACGGTGAGTTTTGCGGAAAAGACGTGGCGCCTTACGCCAGGGTATCCATATAACAGTATTTTAAAAATTAACCAACCATATATTATGTCACAAAAAGAGATTCCTGCTGTGGAAGAAAATAAGAAAAGTCTCAACTTCATTGAACAGATTGTTGAAAACGATTTAAAAGAAGGTAAAAACGACGGCCGTGTGCAAACCCGCTTTCCGCCGGAACCCAACGGGTACCTGCATATCGGGCACGCCAAAGCCGTGTGTATCGACTTCGGTATTGCCGAAAGATACGGTGGCATTTGCAACCTCCGGTTCGATGATACCAATCCGGTCAAGGAAGACGTTGAATACGTGGATTCCATTATGGAAGATATTCAGTGGCTCGGATTTCAGTGGAAGAACGTGTTTTACGCCTCCGATTACTTCCAGCAGTTATGGGATTTCGCCGTCCAGCTTATCCGGGAAGGAAAAGCCTATATCGATGAGCAATCGGCCGAAGAGATTGCGCGCCAAAAAGGGACGCCAACCGTTCCCGGGACGCCCAGCCCTTACCGCGAACGTCCCGTCCAGGAATCGCTCGACCTGTTTCAAAAGATGAATAGCGGTGACGTTCCTGAAGGAAAAATGGTGCTGCGCGCCAAAATAGATATGGCGTCGTCAAACATGCACTTCCGTGACCCCATCCTATACCGGGTCCTCCATATCCCGCACCACCGTACGGGGACTGCCTGGAAAGCCTACCCCATGTATGATTTTGCGCACGGGCAATCCGACTATTTCGAAGGCGTGACCCATTCTATCTGCACCCTGGAATTTGTGGTACACCGCCCGCTTTACGATTGGTTTATCGACCAGCTGGCCACCGATGATTACCGTCCGCACCAGTACGAGTTCAACCGCCTGAACATGACCTACACCATGATGAGCAAGCGCAAGCTGCTTCAGCTCGTACAGGAGAAGCTGGTTTCGGGATGGGACGACCCGCGCATGCCCACGCTTTGCGGACTGCGCCGCCGCGGCTACACACCACAATCTATACGCAACTTTGTCGATAGTATCGGCTATACCAAATACGACGGGATGATCGACGTGTCGCTCCTTGAGTTTGCCGTGCGCGAGGACCTTAACAAAAAAGCCGTCCGCGTGTCGGGCGTTATCGACCCCGTAAAGCTTATCCTCACGAATTATCCCGAAGGACAAACGGAAGAGATGGAGGCGATCAACAACCCCGAGGACGAATCGATGGGAAGCCGCCGGGTTAAATTCTCGCGCGAACTCTGGATCGAACGCGACGATTTTATGGAAGACGCCCCCCGTAAATACTTTCGTCTTACGCCGGGAAACGAAGTACGCCTGAAAAATGCCTACATCGTGAAATGTACCGGATGCAAAAAAGACGAAAACGGAAACGTTACGGAAGTATACGCCGAGTATGATCCGCAGACCCGGAGCGGGATGCCTGAGGCTAACCGCAAAGTGAAAGGAACCATCCACTGGGTGTCGGCACCGCATGCCCTCGACGCTGAAGTACGGCTTTACGACCGGCTGTTTATCGTGGAGGATCCGGCCGGAGAGAAAGAAAAAGACTTCCGCGAACTGCTGAATCCCGATTCGCTTATCGTGAAGAAAAACTGCAAGGTGGAAGAATACCTGGCCGGAGCTGCACCGCTAGACAGCTTTCAATTCCAGCGTATCGGGTATTTTAACGTAGATACCGATTCTACGGGCGAAAAACTTGTCTTCAACCGGACAGTAGCCTTGAAGGATTCGTGGAAGAAACAAAATAGTTAAAATGGACGAAGAACTGGACGACATATCTTCCTTGGTGGAAAAATACGAGCAAATGAGTATGTTCGGCAGGAAAATTTATTTCGATGCCGACGAGTTTGCCGTGCTTGCCGATCATTACAACAGCCTGGGAGACAATGAACAGGCCGAAGAGATTATTGAGGAGGGACTCAAGATGCATCCAGCCAGTCCGGAGTTGATGATCTTAAAGGCCAAGACATTGGTATACTCCGAGTTGTATGACGAGGCGTTGTCGTACCTGAACAACATCCCCGGGGAGGGAGATATCGAACTACCCCTGCTTCGGATTGAGAGCCTGCTGCATCTGGAAAAGACGGATGAAGCCAATGTGGTGATCAATGAAACGATGAACAGGGAACTATCGATTGATGATTTGTACGTTTTTATTACCGAGGTTGGTTATGTGATGAACGATGTGGAGCATTTCGACCGGGCCATTTCCTACCTTGAGGAGAGCCTGAAGATTGATGAATCCAATCCCGATGTGCTTATCGATCTGGCATATGCCAACGAGATGAAAGGCGATTTCGCGCGAGCCATAGAATACAACAACCGGTTGCTCGATCTGGATCCCTATTCGTTTGAAGGTTGGGTAAACATCGGCAAGCTCTATTCGATGAATGAACAGTACGAGAAAGCCATTGATTCCTTCGATTTTGCGCTGACCATAAACGAAAACGATGTCTCGGCCTTGAAGATGAAAGCGTTGTCGCTCTACCTGAATGATAATGCACCCGAAGCCATCCGTATCTTCGAAGAATGCATCCGCATATCGCCCGATGACGAGTCGCTTTATGATTCGCTACTCGAGGGGTATGAGGCCATGGAACAGTACGACCAGATGATGCGCGTTATCGATATCAAGGAAAAGCGTTTCGGACCGAAAGGGATCGCTACGCGCCGGGCATTCGTTGAACTGTTGAAAGACAATATGGCTTCAGCCCGGGAATTATACAACAACATTCCCGCCGATGAAAAGGAATCGCTCGATTACTACATGCTCGAAGGAGAGCTGATGTTTATCGACGGCGATTTGCGAGGGGCGGAAGCGGCATATATAAAGGCTGCGCTATTGTCGGAAGACAACGAGGAGATCATTGACCGCCTGGCCAACGTGAGTGTTGCCCAGGAGAAATACGAGCAGGCTGCGGAGTATC
This sequence comes from uncultured Clostridia bacterium, assembly GCA_937934775.1. Taxonomy (GTDB): domain Bacteria; phylum Bacillota; class Clostridia; order Christensenellales; family Aristaeellaceae; genus JAEZHK01. Next base: position 424 of record CALGYL010000336.1, on the reverse strand, counting down.
TGGAACAGCTGCTGGAGATCGATCCTGATTATCCGACGGCAAAATCGCGCCTGGCTTTTATCCGTTTCGAGATTGGAAACAAAGAACCTTTCGATGAAATTATGAAGCAATTTTCGGACGATGAACTCCGTGCCTTACTGAACATCATCTCCGGCTACGAAAGTGCCGACTTCTCTAACTACAATCGCCAGAAGATGCTGGTTCGCCTCAATGAGGCGCGCGAAAACAGGGTGTTGTTTAAGAACATTAAATACTGAACAATGAATACACATTCCATTCCGTCCAATCGCCTCGCATCTCTTGATATCCTGCGTGGCTTTGACCTTTTTATGCTGGTTTTCTTTCAGCCTGTCTTCGTAGCCTTTGCCCGGCACTGGAAAGACGTTCCGGTTTTTTCATTTCTGTTGCATCAGTTTGAACATGT
>CALGYL010000335.1 GCA_937934775.1 uncultured Clostridia bacterium | reverse complement strand
GACGAGTGGAGCGAAATCGAACAGGCGCCGGGCAGTACGGTGATCGGCTTTCAGAAAAATGAGGACTACGTGCCGCCGGTCTGGCCGGAAGCACCCGGCGCGCAGCAGCAGATGGTCCACCTGGACTTCGGGGTGGAAAAATCCCGGATGGCGGAGGCTGTCGCCCACGCGGTGGCTTGCGGAGCGAAAGTGTCCCCAGCCCAGTACTCCGACCACTGGACCGTCATGATCGATCCGGCGGGGCACCCTTTCTGCTTTGTCGAAAGATAAGCACGGTCTGCCCCCATCAGAAGCCGCCCCCGGGAACCCCGGCATTTGTGCGGTATCTTCATCTGAGCCTCGAGCGCTTTATGCGCCTGAAATCCGCAAGGGTTTCAGGCGCTCGTTGTATTGCGCCCTTCCCGCCAAAGATCCAAAGCTTGCCGGCGTGTGCGCGCGCATCTTTGACATGAAAAGCCAAACGGGTTTTTGATGCACAGAGGCGCCGGAAATCCCGACGGATTTCCGGCGCCCAAAGGAGCAATCGAAGGAAAACCTTACTTGATCAGGGAGAACGCCACGAACAGGCCGGCGGCCAGCGTGGAAACCAGCGAGACGACGGTGATCTGGGTGTTGATCGACGGGCCTGCGGTGTCCTTGAAGGGATCGCCCACGGTGTCGCCGATGACCGCGGCTTTGTGGGCCGCGCTGCCCTTGCCGCCGAAGTTGCCGGACTCGATGAACTTCTTGGCGTTGTCCCACAGGCCGCCCGCGTTGGACATCATCAGGGCGATCAGAAGGCCGGTGACGATGTTGCCCAGCAGGTAACCGCCGATGGCGTTGACGCCGCCGATGAAGCCGACCGCCAGGGTGCCCAGGATGGCCATCAGGCCCGCCGGGATCAGCTCCTGGATGGCGCCCACGGTGGCGATGTCGATGCACTTGTCATACTCGGGGATCACGCCAGGCTTGCCTTCCTTGAGGCCGGGGATCTCTCTGAACTGACGGCGGATTTCCGCGACCATCTTCTCAGAGTTCCGGTCCACGCCCAGGATCAGCATCGCGGAGAACACGGCCGGGATGGCTGCGCCAACCAGCGCGCCAAAGAACACCACCGGGTCCATCATGTTGAAGTTGATGACCACAGAGCTGCCCAGCGCCGCGATGGCCTGCTCGGCAGTTTCTTTGAACGCGCCGAGCAGCGCGATGACCGTAAGGCCGGCCGCGCCGATTGCGAAGCCCTTGGTGATGGCCTTGGAGGTGTTGCCCGCGGCGTCCAGCTTGTCGGTGATCTCAAGCACTTCGTCGCCCAGGCCGCACATCTCGGCCAGGCCGCGCGCGTTGTCCACAACCGGGCCGTAGGCGTCGTTGGCAATGATCATGCCCACAACCGACAGCATGCCGATGGCGGCCATCGCGATGCCCAGCATCGGGTAGTTGCCGCCCAGCGGCTCACAGATCTTGTAGGAAACCAGCGCCGCCAAGCCGATGCCCGCCATGGAGGGCAGCGTGGACAAAAGGCCGTAGGAGAAGCCGGTCAGAATCGTAAACGCGGGGCCGTTCTGGCAGGCGGAAGCGACCTTGGCAACCGGCTTTTTGTCGTCGCCGACGAAGAAGTCGGAGGTGATGCCGATGACCACGCCCGCAACCATGCCAAACACCGCCGCGCCCCAGACGCGCAGCGCGTCCTGAAGCGCCATCCCGAAGTGGGAGGGGATCAGGGTCGCGATCAGGGTGAACACCGCGAACAGGCCGCAGGTCAGGTAGGTGCCGCCGTTTAAGGCCTTGCCCGGGTCGCCGTCTTTGCCGATCTTGGAGGCAAACACGCCGATGATGGAGGCCAGGAGGCCCAGCGCGCCAAAGCAGAAGATGATCTCGATCTTGCCCAGCACGGTGGCGATGACGACCGCCGCCGCGACGGCAGCCACGTTGGAGTCAAACAGGTCGGCGCCCATGCCGGCCACGTCGCCCACGTTGTCGCCCACGTTGTCGGCGATGACCGCCGGGTTGCGCGGGTCGTCTTCCGGGATGCCCAACTCAACCTTGCCCGTAAGGTCGGCCGAGATGTCCGCGGTCTTGGTGAAGATGCCGCCGCCCGCCTTCGCGAACAGCGCCAGGGAGCTGGCGCCAAAGCTGAACGCCATGATGAGCTCGTCCGGGTTCTCCGGCATGATCAGGAACAGGACCGCAGTGCCGATCAGGGAGGTGGCCACGACGGCCATGCCCATGACCGCGCCGCCGCGGAAGCCCGCCATGTACGCCGGCGCGATGCCCTCACGCGCCGCGGAAGCCGAGCGGGTGTTGGCGATCGTCGCGATCGAAATGCCCACGACGCCCGCGATGGCCGACAGCGTCGAACCGAACAGATAGCTCAAAAGCATGCCCACGTTGTGCATCGGGTCAGACGTCGACCAGATGGGATGGGGCAGGAACAGCAGGATGCACACGCCCGCCACGCCGCAGAAGATCGCCAGGGTCTTGTACTCGCGCTTGATGAAAGTGAACGCGCCCTTGCGAATCAGATCGCCAATGCGGTCAACTTCTTTGTTGGCCGTGGGCAGCGCTTTCACCCAGCGGTAGAAATATGCCGCGACGCCCAGCGCCGCAATGGATACCACGATGGCTACGATCGCCCAAAGCATACCAACAACTCCCTTGTGATTCTTTTTTGGCACTTTATCCCTGGTTGAATCCAATAAGCGGTCCTGCCGATTCCAGCCCTCGCGCCGCCCGCATACAAAATCTCCGCCCTCGCGCTTTCGCGTTCAGGCAGAGCCCGCGTCCAGGATGCGTTCAGGTTTTCATTGGCAACGGTTCGCCCGCCGGATGGGGGCGGGGGGTGTCCGCGAGCGGAGAACGGGTCAGGTTGCCCGGGGGCCGGAAGTCTGGCGGTGCGAACGCGCCGTCGGCGCCGGAGGCACACGCAAGGCATTGGGCGGACGGGGCGACCTGAAGCTGCATGGACGAAACCGCATGCGCCCTTGGCAGGGGAGCCTCACCGCGCCGGGCATGCGCGATTAACCGCCCACCAGGGGAATGCGCGTCGCGACGGCGGGCGGCACAGGCCTCTTACGCCAACGCGACCGCGCGCAATCTGGCTCCATAAAAACCCCGAAAGAGGGTTCCATGGCAACCGTCTATCCACACGAAACCGCAAATCTTAACCAAGTTACACTATACCATAACTTTACGCTTTGGTCAATAAATTGTCGTAAACTTTAATATGTTTTTATCACGGTTGCGGTTGCCGGAAGCCATCTCAAAAGTTTGTCATAATGTTTGGATTTTCGCCTTAGATGTAAATCTATGCGTCGATTTGGATTGCGTTTGTCGAATCATTGACGCATGCCTCAAAGTACGGTAAAATATACATGGTAGCAAAGCGCCCAGGATCCATTTTGCATTTGGGCGCCCATCAGCACACCGCGTCCGCCGGGCTTTGGCGGGCCGCCAAGAAACGAGGCCATTTTGCGCACCGGATTTGGAATCAAAATTGGGTATATCACATACCGTGTAATCTCATGGACGCTGATCGCGCTGTGTCTGTGGATGATCCACGGTTTTTCGCTTCAGAACGCCGAAAGTTCCGACGCGCTGAGCCTGGAGGTCACGGACGTGGTGGCGCGCATCCTCAAGCCCGAAGGGAAAATCAACCGCAATACCGACTCCTTCCAACAGCTCCATGCCTATGTCCGGAAGGGGGCCCACGCGCTTGAGTACGCGCTGCTGGCGCTGGCAATCATGATGGTACTGGCTCCCTGCCGGATGCGCGTCCGGCACAAGGTGCTGCTGGCGCTTCTGCTGTGCGCCGCCTTCGCGGGATACGACGAGTGGACCCAATCGATGTCAGAGGGCCGCTCCCCCGCGGTCAGGGACGTGGCGATCGATACCGCCGGCGCATGTCTAGGCTGCTTCGCGGCGCTTCTAATGCGGCTGATGGTGCTTCTGGAGCTTCGTCCCAGCCTGTACCGCCAACCGCCCGGCAAGTAAAACATTCGAAAGCATTTTATACCAATCCAAAACATTCTTTCTTCGTAGCGTCGGGCCTTTTTCCACCCTGCGGTGTCGCCCTCCGCTTTAAATAGCGCGGCGGCTCCTGCGCTTTACGCTCCTTGCAGGATGAAATAATCCCTCGCCGCTTTGGAAGAAATATTGTTTCGTATTGGTATTAGCGGCCCTGTGAGCGCGCGTTCACAGGGCCGCTGGATATTCCCATATTCCCGCCATTCCTTCGCGTCATGTCCGGTAGCATATGACCAAAACGCGTATCCCGCCAGATTGAAGCCCTGCCGTTCCATTCTTCGTTTCCGGCGACCTGGCACCAGAACCCCGCCGTCCTCTCCCTTCGTTTCCGGCGACCTGTGCGCCGGAAACGCGTTTCAGCCCCCAGTGGCGCACACTGGGGGCTGAAACAATTCCTCTCGTCAGCGGGCCGCCCGGAAATCCGGCTGGATTTCAGGCCCGCGCAGTTCATCCTCGTTCCTTTGCGTTGAAAGACCCGAAGGAGATTTCAACGCCACAGGATTTTAGGCCCGCGCAGTTCATCCTCGTTCCTTTGCGTTGAAAGACCCGAAGGGCATTTCAACGCCACAGGATTTTAGGCCCGCGCAGTTCATCCTCGTTCCTTTGCGTTGAAAGACCCGAAGGGGATTTCAACGCCCCCTATAAGTAGCACGCCACCTGGTGTCCCGGCGCGGCTTCCCTCAGAACCGGCGCGCTTTCCCTGCACTTTGGCATCGCGTAGGGGCAGCGGGTGACGAAGGGACAGCCGCCCGGCATCTTCGACGGGCTGGGCACATCGCCGGAGAGGGCGATGCGCCGGATCTCCCGGGCGCGCCTGGGGTCCGGAATCGGGATGGCGGAGAGGAGCGCCTTCGTATAGGGGTGCAGCGGATCTTTGTACAGCTCCTTGGCCGGCGAGATCTCCACGATGTGCCCCAGGTACATGACGCCGATGCGCCGGGAGATATGCCGGACCATCGAAAGGTCGTGGGCCACAAACAGGTAGGTCAGGCCCATCTCCTGCTGCAGGTCCTCCAGCATGTTGACCACCTGCGCCTGAATGGACACGTCCAGCGCGGAAATGGGTTCGTCGCACAAAACGAACTCCGGACTGACCACCAGCGCCCGGGCAATGCCGATGCGCTGGCGCTGGCCGCCGGAAAATTCGTGGGGATACTTCTCCAGCGCGCTCTCGTCCATACCCACCTTGTTCAGCATCGCCTCGATGCGCTCCCGTCGTTCCCTCTTCCCCAGCTTTTCGCGCAGATCCAGCGGTTCCCCGATCAGCTCCTCCACGTTCATGAAGGGGTTCAGGGATGAATACGGGTCCTGAAAGATGATCTGCATCCGCTGTTTGAAGGGGGACAGCGCCTTGCCCTCCAGCTTTGTGATGTCCGTGTCCTCAAATTTCAACGTGCCGCCGGTCACGTCGTACAGCCGGATCATGGCGCGGCCCAGCGTGGTCTTGCCGCAGCCGGACTCGCCTACCAGGCCGAACGTTTCGCCCTTCTCAATGGAGAGGCTGACACCGTCCACCGCCTTGAGCACATGGGAGCCGCCCATCGCGCCGCGGATGATAAAGTATTTCTTGAGATCGACCGCCGTCAGAAGCGCGCTCATGCCCTCGCCTCCCTCTGGGCCACCGGGCAGCGCGCGCGCCGGCCCTCGCCGTATTCGATAAAGTCCGGAACGGCCGCCTCGCAGCCCGCTTCCCGCATGGGGCAGCGGGGCGCGAAGGGACAGCCCTTGGGCGGATCGATCAGGGACGGCGCCTGGCCGTCGATGGGGATAAGCCGCTTGTCCTCCTCCGAATCAATGGAGGGCACGGACCGAAGCAGCGCCCGCGTATAGGGGTGCATCGGCCGGTAGAAGATGTCCTCCACGGAACCGGTTTCCATGATCAGACCGCCGTACATCACCATCAGCCGCTGACAGAGGCTGGCCACGATGCCCAGATCATGGGTGATCAGAACCACCGCCATGCCCGTCTTCGCCTGCAGTTCCCGGATCAGGTCCAGAATCTGCGCCTGGATGGTCACGTCCAGCGCGGTGGTCGGCTCGTCCGCGATCAGGAGCTTGGGCTTGCAGGCCAGCGCCATCGCGATCAGCACCCGCTGGCGCATGCCGCCAGAGAATTCGTGAGGGTACTGCTTCATCCGTTCCTCAGGGGAGGGCACGCCCACCAGCCGCAGCATGTCCACCGCCTGTCGGTAGGCCTCCGCCTGGCCCACGCCGCTGTGGCGGCGAAGGACCTCCACGATGTGGTCGCCAACGCGCCGGAGCGGATTGAGCGAGGTCATCGGGTCCTGAAAGATCATGGAGATGTCGTTTCCGCGGACCGACTGCATTTCCTTTTCGGTCAGCCCCGTCAGGTCCCTGCCCTGAAAGCGGATCGCCCGGGCGGTGACGGTGGCGCTGCCTTCCAGCATCCGGATGATGGATTTCATCGTGACGCTCTTTCCGCTGCCGCTCTCGCCCACAAGGCCCACAATTTCACCGGGCGCGATTTCCAAATCCACGCCCCGGACCGCCTGAACCGACTTCCCCTGAATGCGGAAGGCGGTGCGCAGGTCCTGAACTTCCAATAGATCGTCCCGCATGCCGTCCCCTCCTACCGCTCAATGGCCTTGGGCTCGGCGAACACGCGGATCAGATCGCCCAGCTTGTTGAATGAGAACACCGTGATGAGGATCATCACACCCGGCAGAATCGCCATGTAGGGCGCCTTGCCCAGCACCGACTGCGCCCGGTTGAGCATCGATCCCCAGGAGGACATGGGCTGCTGCACGCCCAGGCCCAGGAAACTGAGGGAGGACTCCATCATGATGGCGTTGGCGATGCCGGTGGTGGCGGCCACGATGATCGTGGGCAGCACCGAGGGAATCACGTGCCGAAGGATGATGAACAGATGCGACTGGTTGATGGAGTCGGCGTACAAAACGTACTCCCGCTCCTTGACGGACAGCGTCTCCGCACGGACGAGCCGCGCGATGTTCATCCACTGGAAAAGGCCGATGACCAGGATGATCGCCTGGAGGCCCGGCTTCATGTAGATGGAGATCACCGTCACCAGGATCATCCACGGAATGGACAAAAGCACATCCACGATGCGCATCAGGATGCTGTCAATGAGCCCGCCAAAGTAGCCGCTGACCGTGCCCACCAGAACGCCGATCACCGTGGAAATCAGCATCGCCACCACGCCCACCAGCAGCGAGATCCTGCCGCCGTAGAGCACGCGGGTCAGGTAGTCGCGCCCCAGATCGTCGGTGCCAAAGGGATGGGCGAGGCTCGGGCTCTGGAGCCTGGCGGTCATGTTGAGGGCGTCCGGATCGTAGGGGGACAAAAACGCGAAGATCGAAATCAGCGTGATCAGGATCAGCGCCGCCGCCGCGAGCAGAATGCCCTTGTTGTACTTCAGTTCGTTTCGCAACTGGCTTGCGCGCCGTTTTGATATGGCCATGGGATCACCTCATCGCCTTGATTCTCGGATCGACCAGACAGTACAGGATGTCGCCCACGAGGTTCCCCAGGATGACCATCGCGCTGGACAGCAAAAGCACCGCCATGATGACCGGGTAGTCGAAGCCCTTGATGGCCGTCAGGAAGTAGGTGCCTACGCCCGGCCAGGAGAAGATGGACTCCGTAATGAACGCGCCGGTCACCAGCGTGGGCAGCGCGATGGCCACCAGCGTGATCACCGGGAACAGCACGTTCTTCATCACATGCTTGAACAGAATATGGGCGCGGCTCGCGCCGAACGCCTTCTGAACCATTACGTAGTCCTCCTTGTACTGGCTGATCGTGGAGGAGCGCACGTAACGGACGGTTTCCGGAAGAAAGGAAACGGTCAGGACCGAACAGGGCAGGATCATGTGGGCGATCAGGTCCTGGAGGTTCTTCTCCTGGCCCATCGTGTGCATGCCCAGCACCGGCAACAGGTTCAGTTTGTAGGCAAACAGGTACAGGACGATCATCGCGATCCAGAAGGTAGGCGTGGCGAGGCCGATGGAGCACAGGCCGTCAATGATTCGGTCCGCCCTGCCGCCCCGGTTGGAACCCGCGACCAGCCCCAGAATGATTGACACAAGCACCGCCAGCGCGTAGCTGGGCAGAACCAGTAGAATCGTATTGGGCAGCCGCGCCATCAGAGCGCCGGCCACCGCCTCATGGGTGACCAGAGAATAGCCGAAGTTGCCCTGGAGCGTATTGATTAGCCACCGCCAATACTGGATGTAGGCGGGTTGATCCAGCCCGAAGCGCGCCTTGAGCGCATGAACCACCTCCGGCGCCATGTCGGGCGTGACGAAGGTGTCGATGGCGTCGTAGGGCGCCAGCTGGATCAGCGCAAAGCAGATCACCGAAATGACCAGTAATAGTGGGATCGCCTGCGCGACGCGCTTGACAATGTATCGAAGCATAGATGCGCTCCTTACAAGCATTGGTGATACCAATGCGAATGATGAAAGCATCCAAAGCGTCAAGGGATTATCGATGCAGCGCAAGGAGCCGGAGCGAGGCGTAGCAGCACTACGCTCGAGCGGAGAGCGACACAGCACGGCGCGATAAGACCCGACGCAACGATGCGTTCATCGTTCAAATTGGTATAATACTAAAGGAAAACATTAATCACTCCAAAGCGCCAAGGGGTTTTCGATGCAGAA
>CALGYL010000334.1 GCA_937934775.1 uncultured Clostridia bacterium | reverse complement strand
GGCGCTGGACTTCCTTTTGCGCAAACTCTTCTCCCGAAAGACGGTATTCTTTCTGATGGCGCCGCTTTTGATCGCCTACGCGGCGCTGGTGGGGTTCAGCGGGCCGATCGTCCGCGCGGTGGCCATGTACCTGGCGTTCCGTTTCGCGCCAATGACTGGGCGACCAAGCGACGGCCTCAGCGCGCTGTCGGCGGCGATGCTTCTGATGTTGGCGATCAGCCCGTTGCAGGTGGGGGACGCGGGGTTTATCCTGTCCTTCTCGGCGATGGCGGGGCTGATTTTGCTGGAGCGGCCTTTGGAGCGGCTGCTTCGGGTTGCCTCGGCCCCGCGCTGGGCGCGCCCGTTTCTTCAGGCGTTTACCGCCAGCGTGGCGGCGTCCGTCGCGATTCTTCCGGCGCAGATCAATCTGTTTGGCGCGGCGCAGCCCTATGGCCCGCTGGTCAACATGCTGGCGGTGCCGCTGACGACCACCGCCATGCCGCTGATGTTTCTTGCGGTGCCAATCCAGATGCTATGGCCCGCGGCGGGGACGGTGGCGGCCTGGCCCGCGGCGCTCCTGCTCCGGTGGACGACAGGTCTCGCCGCTCTTGCTTCGGACCTGCCCCACGCGTCCGTCCCGATCGGCCATGTGCCCTGGTGGCTGTGCGCGGTCTGGGCGGCCGGGATCTATTTTATCTCCGAACACGCGGGGCTTCGAAAGCGGGGGCGGCTTGCGTTTTGCGCTGCGCTGCCCGCGGTGCTGGCATTGTCGGTGGCGCTGAATGCCTGGGCGATGCCCGGCGGGCTGACGATTGATTTTCTCTCGGCGGGCGATGCCGACGCGGCGGTGGTGCACGCCGAAGGACGGACGGTTCTGGTGGATGCGGGCGACGACGGCGGCCCCGCCACCCAGTACCTGGCCCAGACGGGCAGCAGCCTGTGCGCGATGTTCCTGACCCACCCCCACGACGACCACATCGGCGGCGCGGGAGCGGTGCGTGCGCTGTATCCGGACGCCACGGTCTATGTGCCCGAGTGCTGGGACCGGGTGGCGGGCGTAAAGGAAGCAGAGGCGCGGGCAGGGCTGAGTGGGCCTTTTGTCAAACTGTCGGCTGGGGACGAAGTGAAGCTGTCCGAAAACGTGACGGCAAAGGTGCTCTACCCGCCCAAGGGGCACAATCCGTCCGACGCCAACGACGCGACGCTGGTACTGCTCATCACAGGCCCTGACGGATCGGCACTGATGGCGGGCGACCTCAGCGACGTGTCGCTGCTTACGGACGTGCCGGATGTGGACATCCTGAAAGCGCCCCACCACGGCGCGGACGTCAAAGGTGCCGAATTCCTTCTCCGGGCGGCGACGCCGGGCGTCGCGCTGATCTCGGTGGGGCGGAACGGCTACGGGCATCCGTCCCCGGCGCTTCTTGAGCGGGTGGAGCGGCTTCAAGCGAAGCTTTACCGAACCGACATCTCCGGCATGGTGCGCGCAAGGCTTGAGCCCGGTGGAATGGTTGCCGTCACCCCATTTTTGCCCTCTTTAAAGGAGAAACCATGACCAGACAGGCGCTGTTTCAGGCGATTGAACAGGGAAAGTTTGAGAAAGTCTACTTCTTCCACGGCCCGGAGGAGTGGATCAAGCAGAGCGCGGTTTCGCGCATGCGCGAAAAGCTCTTGCCGCCGGGGCTGGAGGAACTGAACGAAACGGTGATGGAGGGGAGCTTTGCGCAGACGATCCTGGAGGCTGCCGAAACGCTGCCGGTGATGGCCGACAGGCGGCTGGTGGTCGTTCGGGATTATCCGCCTCTGATGCAGGGCAAGGCCAAGGCGGAGCAGGAGGAATCCCAGCGCGTTCTGGACTGGCTGACAGACGCGCCGGACACCGCGTCGGTGGTGTTTTACGTGCGCGGCGCGGCCGACATGCGCAAAAAGCTGCCTGCGGCGCTTGCCAAACTGCCCGGCTCGGTATCGTTTGAACTTCTGGACGATGTGGAGCTTCTCAAATGGGCAAACGCGCGGCTCAAAAAGATGGGGAAGAAAATCGACAGGACGGCGCTGGACAGCCTGACGTTCCTCGCGGGCAGGGGGCTGACCCGGTTGGACGGCGAGCTGGAAAAGCTGGCGGCCTATGCCGGGAGCCGGGAGACCATCGCCGCCGCCGATGTGGAAAAGCTGGTCGCGCCGTCGCTGGAGAGCTCGGTATTTCAGATGATCGACTTTCTGATGGATGGAAAGACCTACGACGCCCACCGGCTGTACGGCGCGCTGCTTCGATCCGGGGAGAACCGGGTGGGCATTCTGGCGATGCTGACGCGGCAAATGCGCATGCTGACCCACATCAAGCGCATGCGCGCGCAGGGCGCGCCGCTTCGAGAAATCGAAGAAAAGCTGTCGCTCAACCACTACGCCGCCACCCGCGCCCAGGAGAAGGCGGCACGGCTGGATGAAGAAACGCTGGAGGCTATGTACCGCGCCTGCGCGCAGGCGGATTACGACATCAAAAGCGGCCAGATCCGGGATCAGGCCGCGGTGGACGCTTTGATGCTGAAGCTGGGCAGGGGGAGGGCGTAGAATGGGCGTTTTGACGACGGTCCTGCCGGTGGTTGTGATGATCGCGCTGGGCGCGCTGGCCAGGCGCACGAAGCTGGTGGCGCGGGAAGGGATCGGCGCGATGCAGATCCTGGTCATGAAGGTGACGCTGCCCGCGGTCTTGTTTGGCGCGTTCTACCGGGCGGGCTATACGCTGAACGTGGCAGTGATCGTGGCGCTGATGTTCGCCTGTTCGCTGGCCGCCTGGGCGTTGGGCGCGCTGGCGCAGAAAAAAATCGCGGGCGCGTCCAAATACCTGCCGTTTCTGACCACCGGGTTTGAGGCGGGCATGATGGGTTATGCGCTGTACGCGATGTTGTTCGGGCAGGAATCGATCCGCTCGTTTGCGGTATTGGACCTGGGGCAGGTGCTGTTTGTGTTCACCGTCTACATGGCGCTGCTTGGCGCGCAGGAGGGCGACGGCAAGGCGATGGGCGCGAGGCTCCTGGAGCTTATCCAGTCGCCGACCATCGTGGCCATCGCGGCGGGCGTGCTGCTTGGCGCGACGGGTCTTGGCGCGAAGCTCTATGCGTCCCCTGCGGGCGCGCCGGTGCAGGCGGCGATCGATTTTGTGGCCGGGCCGACCGGCGCGGTGATCCTGTTTGTGATCGGGTACGAATTGGACTTCTCCGGTCTCAAATGGCGCGAGGTTGGGCAGACGCTGGGCCTGCGCATTTTGATCACCACCGTGCTGATGGCTGGGATGATCGGCGTACTGCGGCTGATTGAGCCGGGCAATACGCTCCTTCAGTGGGCCGCGGCGCTGATGTTCACGCTGCCGCCGCCCTACGTTTTGCCCATCGTATCCAGGGACGAATCGGCCAAAGGCGCGATTACGTCGATTCTGTCGGTGGCGACGGTCTATTCCATCCTCGTGTTCGCTGTGATGGCGACCCTGGTCAGGTAAAGGAATACCCGCCGTCCGTGAAGTCGCTCATCTGGGCGTAGAGTGCCGCCAGCGCCTCTACGGCCTCCTGCTCCTCCGGGCCGAAGCGGCCGGGCCGCGCGCTGTCCAGATCGATCACGCCGGCGAATCGGCCGTTTGCGCGAATGGGGCACACCAGTTCGCTGCGGGAGGCCGCGTCACAGGCGATGTGGCCGGGGAAAGCGTGTACGTCGGGCACCAGCAGCGTTCGGCCCTCCCGGACGGACGCACCGCAGACGCCGCGCCCTACCGGGATGCGCAGGCACGCCGGTTTGCCCTGAAAGGGCCCCAGCAAAAGCATGCCGCCGTGCAGGAAGTAGAACCCGGCCCAGTTGAGATCCCCCATCTCCTGATAGATTAGCGCCGACAGGTTTGCGGCGTTCGCCAGCGGGTGGCGCTCGTCCTCCATCAGCCCCGCCGCCATTTTGAGCATATCGCCGTACATTTCCGCCTTCCTTTCCGCTCCGCGAATTGCGCGCGGGGCGCTCTTGTGCTACAATGAGGGTGCCGGGCGTGCCCGGCGATCCCATGGAAAGAAGCGTGAGCGAACGTGAGCACCATTTTGAATTACTTGAACTGGCGGCTGGACGTGCCGCTGCGCATGGCGCCGTTCAACCCGGTGGACAACCTGATTTTAAGCGTGTTCTCTTACCTGCCGCTGGACGGGTGCGAGGGCCGAACCATCGCGGATATCGCGCCGATGGTGTGCGCCCGCGAGCAGAACCCTTCCTACCGGGAGCTTGTGCGGCTGATGGGCTCGGGCGTCCGGTACGGCTCGATGCGCGTCCGGCGCTTTCAGGATCAGTTCAGCGAGGAAGAAGAAAAGCAGTTTGCCGCCGTGGCGGTGGAACTGGGCGACGGCACCGGCTTTGTCTCCTACCGGGGCACCGACGCCACTTTGGTCGGCTGGAAAGAGGACTTCAACATGGGCTTTGCCGACGTGGTGCCCGCCCAGATCGCCAGCGTGGACTTCCTGAATGAGTCCGCGGGAATTCTGGAGGGCCCATTGCGCGTCGGCGGCCATTCTAAAGGCGGAAACCTGGCCGTGTACGCCGCGCTTTTTTGCGAAGGCGAGGTCCGCTTTCGCATCCGCGAGGTATTTAACAACGACGGCCCCGGCCTGACCGCCCGGATGCAGGACTGTCCGGACTACGCCGTCATCGAGCCGCGCATCCATACCTATCTGCCCCAGTCGTCCATCATCGGCATGCTGATGGAGCACGGGGAGAGCTACCAGGTGGTGCGCAGCGAGGGCATTGGCATCATGCAGCACGATCCGTTCACCTGGCAGACCGGGCGGGATGACTTCGTGAAGGAAGGCGGGCTCCGGGCGGGCAGCCTGTACGTGGATAAAACCATCAAGCAGTGGGTGTCTTCGATCTCGCAGGAGGACCGCAAAGCGTTTATTGACGCGGTTTACCGCATTCTCTCCTCCACCGGCGCCAGATCATTTGGCGACCTGTTCGGCAGCTGGCGCAAGAACCTAGCGGCCATTTTGACGGAAACGACCGGGTTCGATCCGGAGACGAGAAGGCTGCTCCGGCGGGTCGTGGGCCTTTTGTTTGCCTCGGGCGCGAAAAATCTGGTGCCCATTGGCCAGCCCAGGGAGAAAAGCTTGTAATCTGTGCGCCAGCGGGGCTTTTTTCGCGCGGCCGTCCGAAAGCCCGCCTGTCTTCATTTATTTCCGGCGCCGAAAAGCGCCGGAAACAATATTATGGGTTGGCCAGATCCTCTGCCAGCGCCTCCAGCTTGCGCATCCGGGCGCTGACGCCCGATTTGCCCAGCGGCGGCTCCAACATGCCGCCCAGCTCGGAAAACGACGCGTCCGGATATTGAATCCGAAGCCGCGCCATCTCCTCCAACTGCGGCGGCAAGTGATCAAGTCCCTGTTTTTTATCGATCCATTCGATGATGCTGATCTGGCGCGCGGAGGCTTCCACCGTCTTTTCCAGATTGTTGTTGTCACAATTGACCTGGCGGTTGACGTCGTTGCGCACGCCTTTTAAAATCCGGACGTTTTCAAGGGCCAGAACCGCCTTGTACGCGCCGAGCAGCGTCAGAAGGTTGGCAATGTGCTCGCCGTCCTTCAGGTAGGCCACGTACTGCCGCTTGCGCTCATTCATCCGGGCGGGCAGGCCGAAGCTTTCCATCAGCCGGACCACCGCCTGGGCCATATCCTCGTCGGATACGGCGATTTCCATGTGGTAGGCATGCTCGGGGTTGTTGATGGAGCCGCCCGCCAGATAAGCGCCGCGAAGCGCGGCCACGCGGCAGCAGCTTCTGCGCAGGATGTCCCGGTGCGGGGTCTTGCGGATGCCGAGCGGCGCGTTTTTATCGGACAGCTTGAGCTGCGTAATCAGCGCCTGCGCGTCTTCGTCAGAGAAACTGACCAGATAGCGGGCTTTTCCACCCAGCCGGTCGGTCTTGACCGCCTTGAGTTCGCCAGTCACGCCCAGGTGTTCCTTGGCCATAAGGAAATAGCGCCGCGCAACCGCCGCGCTTTCACTGCCGATGGTCAGTTGGTAGCGCCCCAGTCCCCGAAAAGAAAGCGCGCCGCAGGAGAGCGCCATGCCGGCCAACTCCGCGTACGCGCAGCAATTTTTCTCGCAGACCGTTCGCGCGAGTTCCTCCCGTACGTCCGATGAGAACGACATTTTCAGCCCTCCCGGTCACGAAATGCGCCGCGCAAGCCTGAACCTTATTATTGACCACGGGGAGAGTTTGCTTCACCGCTATTCTTCTCCCAGAATGCGCACCTCACACTCCAGCGTCACGTTGAAGCGGGAGAAGACCTCCCGCTGGATGTGCGCAATGAGCGCGGTCACATCCCTCGCGGTGGCGCCGCCCACATTGACGATGAAGCCCGCGTGCAGCGTGGAGACCTGCGCCCCGCCGATGGTGTGGCCCTTGAGCCCCGCCTGCTCGATCAGCGCGCCCGCGAAGTGGCCTTCCGGCCGCTTAAACACCGAGCCCGCGCTGGGCAGCGTCAGCGGCTGCTTTTCGCGGCGGGAGGCGTTGTAGCCGTTCATGCGGGTCCGGATGCGATCCGGCTCATCCGGCGACAGCTGAAAACGCGCCTCGAGCACCACGCCGCCTCTTTTGAGCACGACGGACCTGCGGTAGCCGTAGTCCAGTTCCTCCCGGGACAGCCAGGCGTCCCGGCCGTCCATCCACACCCGCGCGCCGGTCAGCACGCAGGACATGTCAAACCCGTACGCGCCGGCGTTCATCGCCGCCGCGCCGCCCGCGGTTCCGGGGATGCCGCAGGCGAATTCCAGGCCCGCAAGGCCCGACGCCAGCGCCTGCGCCGCCACTTTGGATAAAAGCGCGCCAGACTGAGCGGTGAGCGTTTCCTCTTCGATGAACACGCCGCTGAGGGCCTGAGTGGAGACCACCAGGCCCCGGATGCCGCCATCCCGGACAATCATATTGGAGCCGTTGCCCAGTACCAAACAGGGAACATTCAGCGTCTGCGCCGCGCGCACCGCGAAGATGGCTTCTTCCGGCGTCGCGGGCAGCGCGAACACATCCGCCGGGCCGCCCAGCCGAAACGTGGTATGGTCTGCCATCGGCTCCCGCTCCAGAAGGCGCTCCGGCGGTAGCATGCGGCTCAGTTCTTCCAAAAGTCTACGCAAGCGATCACCCTCCGCAACTATCCTACCGCGCCCGGGCCGAATCTATGAACGGCCGGGCGGGACTGCCGCACCGGACGAAGCCGGGCCCCGAACCGGACTGCGCGGGCGGGCCAACTGCCGTCATGCGGGATGTGCCGTGTCATTCAACGAACACGTAGTTTGCTTCGCGCAGCATCGCCTGCGAATGGGCCACGATGACGATGTCCGGCTTGAACTCCCGCGCGTAGTCCTCGATGGAGCGCGAGCTTTTACGCATGTCGACGGCCAGCACTTCGTGGGCGGTCAGGACCAGGAAGTCCACAAAGGGCGTGCCGTAGGAATCCTTGGAGATCAGGATGCGCCCGGTGGACACCTTGTCGTTGACGTACCAGTTCTCCGCGTCGTGGTTGCCGTAGACGCTGTACAGGTTGGCCACGCCGTTTTCCTTCGCCTCATCGATCAGTTTCCAATTGAGCAGGTCCTTGAACGTGCCGGAGACCTCTTCCGTCTTCGTGCCGTTGACGATTTTCTTATGCAGCATCGTATCGTAAGCGGGCTGCATCAGAACGAAGTCGTCGGGCTTGATGAGGCTGGGGCCCAGCCGATCGCCCACCTGGCCCATGTGCATCTGCGCATAGACGTCGGAGGTGAATCTGTCCGAGGCGTAGAGGGAGGGATCAATGGCGAATCCCATCTCGTTCAGCTTCGCCGCGGTGGCCTGAAAGGCCGCGAACAGGTTGGGCGTCGCCCAGTGCTGGTCTGTGCGGTAAATCTCCTGATCGAGGGTGAGTCCCGCGGCCTTAGCGGTTTCGCGGCTGTCAATGACCGGGATGTCCGCGGCGCGGAGTCCGCTCACCAGTTCGTTCGCCACTTGCACGTTGGTATCGGTTATTCCGTCGGGCAGCATGTTGTCCTCATAGAGGTAGGAGTGGGGATAAACGTAGAGCATCGGAATCCCGAGGTCCTTTAGATTCTGCTGGAGATCCGTCATTTTCTTGATGTCGTCCTGGATGTCGGTTTTGCCCAGCAGGTCGTACAGCTGACCGGTCTTCAACTTCACCATCGTGCTGCCGCCCAGGCTGAACATCTGCTTACCCAGCGCCATCTGCAGTCGAATGTTCAAACCTTCAAAGGCATCCTTGCCCAGGAGCGTTCGGTTGATGGTCGAGGTCAGCGCGCTGATTCTAGCCGACGCGCCGGCCAGCGGCCGCCCATCCTGCTTGAGGTAATTGGTATAACCCTTCGTGAGCGCATAGGCGAAGTCCCTCGCGTGAAGCGTCAGGGTCGCGCCGCCAATGATGAAAACCACGAGCAGCAGGATGGCGGCCAGCACGCGGTCAATTTTTTTACGCAACATCGGCCACCCCTCCTAAAAGTTGAAATAGATGAACGGGTTGTAGCCGCCCATGACGATGTAGCTGATGGAAATCACGAACACCGCGATCAGCCCGACCGCGCTGATGATTTCATAGACGGACTCGGGAACGTGCAATTTCTGCTTGACAAATTGACCGATCGGCAGGCCAATCAGCAGCGCCAATGCGACAAACACGCCGTATTCCCGCACATACATGGATGCCGTCGCGTCCCAGAAGCCAACGGAGTGTACGCCATACATCGCTCCGATGTAACTGGACGCGTAGGACAGGCTGTTGGAACGGATCATCACGGTGATGGTGATGACTGCGATCATCGCGTAGAACACCGCCATCGGGTGCTTCTCCAGTTTTTTGGAAAGGCCGGTCAGTCGTTCAAACGCAAGCAGGATGAAGAAGCCAATGCCCCAGAACAGGTAGTTCCAGGATGCGCCGTGCCACAGGCCCGTCAGAGACCATACGACGAACATGTTGAACAAAAGCCGCCACACGCTCTTGACCCGGCTGCCGCCCAGCGGGAAGAAAAGATAATCCCGAAACCAGGATCCGAGGCTGATGTGCCAGCGGCGCCAGAACTCGGTGATCGACCGGGAGATCATCGGATAGTTAAAGTTCTCCAGAAAGTGGAAGCCGAACATCTTGCCCATGCCGATGGCCATATCGGAATAACCGGAGAAGTCGTAGTACACCTGCCACAGGTAGCCGATCGCGCCCAGCCAGGCCGAACCCATGGACAGTTCGCCCGGCGTGTGCGAGAAGGCATTGTCCACAAGCAGCGCCAGGCTGTTGGCCAGGATGACCTTTTTGCCCAGGCCCACCATGAAGCGCCTTGCGCCCTCCAGAAAATCGTCCATGTTTTCGACGCGCCCGTTGATCTCATCGGCGATCGTCTGATAGCGCACGATCGGGCCGGCGATCAGTTGCGGGAAGAACGACACGTACAGGCATACGTTCATGAAGTTTTTCTGAACCTTGCCATCATTCCGGTACACGTCGATTACGTAAGACATGGCCTGGAACGTGAAGAACGAAATGCCGATCGGCAAAACGATCCCAGGCACGGGAATGTGCGCGGAGAAGGCCCAGTTGAGGTTCTCCAGCACGAACTTCAGGTACTTGAACGTACCCAAAAGGCCCAGGTTGCCTATGACGCTGAATATGAGCCACGTCTTGGCGCTTTGTTTTCCGCGTCGCCGGTCAATTTGCAGCGCGCAAAGCCAGTTGAACGCGATGGACGCAAGCATGACGAATACGAACCACGGCTCGCCCCATGCATAAAAAAAGAGGCTGATCAAGGTCAGAAATACGTTTCGGGATCCGCGCTTTCGGAGCAGCGCGAAATAAACAATCAGCGCAATGGGGAGAAAGAAAAACAGAAATTCCGAGCTTGAAAAAACCACCGCATCAACCCCTAGTCTTATGTATCGGTCATGATCGCCAGCCGACTGTCGGCGGCGTCCTCGGGCATAAAAAACGCGGGGGCGGGTTTCGCCGCCCCCGCACGTGTCAGGGCCTATTTCTTGGCTTCCCACTTCTTGATCAGCTTGATGTTGTACCACTCGGTGTCATTGAGCTTGCTGGAGGAATACCCGCCGGCCTTATACCACTTCTGGTTCTTGAAGTAGCTCTTGTAGTAGCTGGACTTGAACACGTAGCCGTGCCGGGCCAGGATCTCGTTGCGGGCGATGCCCAGGCGCTTCTTGGTCAGCTTCTTCAGCTGGCTGTCGGTCAGCTTCTTCTTGCTGGAACTGGAGAATATGTAGGAGTTGCTGGTGGCGCTGGAACTGGAACCGGAGCTAGAGGTGGAGCCGTTTAAGAGGCCGTATTCGACTTCCATGGACTTGATCAGGTCCATGTTGTACCACTCGATGGAGTTGAGTTCACCGGTGGAGAAGCTGCCCGGCTTGTACCAGGTCTTGTTGCCAAAGTACTTCTTGTACTTGGAGGTCTTGAACTTGTAGCCGTGCCGCGCGTAGATTTCGTTGCGGGCGTAGCCCCACTTGGACTTGGACACCTTGAGAATCTGTGAACGGGTCAGCTTCTTCTTGCTGGAGTTGGGGAAGATGTAGCCGCTCGAAGTGGCTGAGGAGCTGCTCGAGGACGAGTCGTCGTCGGACACCGTGGTGTCGTCCGTCGTATCGTCGGTGGCCGTTTCGTCGTCGGTCAGCGTCGTGTCGGTGCCTTCGGTTGTATCGTCTGTGGTGTCCGTGCCCTCGGTGGTGAGGCTGGTCACGGCGTTGCCGGTGGTCAGCTGAACCGCGGCGGTGCCATCCAGCGGCACTTCGGTCAGCGTGCCGGTGGAGTGCTCATAGACGTAGGCGGCATCGCCGAACACTGTCAGCGTGGTGTAGAGTTCGGGCGCCATCAGAACCTTGCCGTCGCCGCCGGTGGCCGGATAGAGCGAAACGTCCTGGGAGGTGTAGACCACCACACCGCGGTTGGTGGGGTAGAAATCCCAGTCGTAATCCAGGTTCATCGACGTCAGCTGTCCGGTCTGGATGTTGTAGCGGTACAGCTTGCCTTCCAGCCACATGTCATCGTTGGAACCCATCGCGTAGTTGTCTTCGAGGTTGTGGAAGTACAGGTAGTCGCCGGCCGCCTTCAGGTCGACCACGCCCTTGTCCAGGATCTGCTCCGGATTGGAGCCGGTGGAGGTCATGGAATAGAGCTTGCCGCCGGAGATGACCAGATTATTGCCATCGGTCATTTCGTGGGTGTAGGAGGCCGTCTCATCGCTCGACACGTAGAAGATCACGTCGTCGATGATCACGTACTCGCTCAGGGCCGTCGACGTGACTTCGTCCTTGTCGCCGGCGGTGGGATCGACCACGTTGAGCTTGCCGTCCACCAGGCAGTAGATCATGCTGTCGTACCAGGACAGGTGCTTGACCGCCACACCCGCGTCAAACTGGGTGAGCACGAGGGGCGCGCCGTCGGAGCCGACGCGCTTGATGGCGAAGGCGGAGCCGTCGCCGGACAGGTAGTAGGCAGAACCGTCGGAACCGATGATCAGGTCCGTCAGCGTCTGCGCGGTGTCCAGCTTGGTCATGCTGCCGCCGGATGCGGGCAGCGAATAGAGCGAGTAATTATCGCCATCCTGCAGGATGGTATACAGCGTATCCGCCGTCTGGCCGACAGTGCCGCCTTGGTCGGATACTCCGGTGGCCGCCAGAGCGGCCAAGGGCAGAGCGGCGAGCAGCGCAAGCGTAAGGATGACCGCGCCCAACCATTTGATTTTGCCCATTGCGTTCCCTCCTATTATGTCCGCGAACCCGCGCTTCCGGTTTTAGACGTTGGAGTTACCAGATTGTTTCCGGCCCCGTTACCGGCCCGTGAGCGCCGCCTCGTCAATGGTGAGAAGGCCCTGACGCGCGTCCAGGGTGGCCATGACGCCCAGCGGGATGGTCACCTTCGGGCTGCAGTGTCCGATCATGTATCCGGAAAGCACCGGCTTTCCGCAGGGGAGTACCACTTCCTCAATCACCTGGCGGATGGTGAGGCTGCGCTCCGGATGTTCCGGCGGGCAGTCCGTGAAGCCGCCCAGAACGATGCCCGCGCACTGATCGAACTTGCCGGACAGGCGCAGCGTGGTTAGCATCCGGTCCAGCCGGTGGATGTATTCGCCAACGTCCTCCAGGACGAGAATCGCGTCCCGCGCGTCGATCTCCCAGGGCGTGCCGTTCAGCGCCGCGATCAGGCACAGGTTGCCGCCCGTCAGCCTGCCGCGGGCGACGCCGCCCTGCAGGATTTCCACCGGGAAACCCGGCGGGTTCGGGACTGGGCCCAGCGGCTCGGCGGCGGTCAGCGCCCGCCAGAGGCTGATCCGGGTAAAATCGTCATAATCGTCCTGAATCCACTCGGTGGAAGGCATGGGCGCGTGCATCGTGATCAGGCCGGATTTCTGGCCGTAGGCGAGATGCAGCGCCGTGATGTCGCTGTACCCGGCCAGCAGCTTCGGATGCTCCGCCGCCAGGCGAAAGTCCAGCTTGTCCAGGATGCGGGGCGCGCCGTAGCCGCCCCGGATGGCGATGACGGCGTCGACAGCGTCGTCTTCAAACATGCGGTTCAGGTCGTCGGCGCGCATCTGATCGTCCCCGGACAGGTAGCCGTGCACATTCTTGCAGCTTTCGCCGACGACGACCTCAAACCCCAGTGCGCGGGCGGCCTCCACGGACTGCTCCACGCCCTCCAGCGTCTTGGTCGGGCTTGCGGGTGCGACAAAACCCAGCGTGTCGCCGGGCCTCAAGGCTTTGGGTTTCAGCATGTTTCTCCTATCCGTTGACCACAAACATCATAAACTTCAGTACGTCCATGAAATCGCGGGATTCAAAGGCCACCGTCCGCTCGTCGATCTTCCTCGCGCCCGGATAGAAGCCGCCCTTGCGCGCCAATTGGTGTTCCCGGAAGGAGACGCACATCTCCACGGTCTCCGGCATCGGGAACATGAAGGCCTCGC
The DNA here is from genome assembly GCA_937934775.1 of uncultured Clostridia bacterium. Classification (GTDB taxonomy): domain Bacteria; phylum Bacillota; class Clostridia; order Christensenellales; family Aristaeellaceae; genus JAEZHK01. The sequence goes on along the minus strand of CALGYL010000334.1, from coordinate 6,669 downwards.
GGGGCATCTGAAGCGCCGCGTGCACCGAGTCCTTGATCATCTTCACAGCTGCCGCCGGGTGCGGCGAAATGCTGCCCCCGCCGAAGCCCTCGACCACCGGCACGGTCACGGTATTGATGTTTTTGGTTTTCATCCAGTCGCAAAGGCCCCGGTCGCCCGCAACGCAGTAGACCGGAATGCCGAAATAGGCGGCGATCAGGCTGTTGATGTACAGCTCCGACGCCGGTTCGCCGTTGATTTTGAAGGAATACAGACGGGTATTCATCGTGTGGGCGAGGGGATTCGCGTCGCTTCCGACACTGGAATGGTAGCCGGTGAACACCACGCCGTCAAAGCTCTTGTCCAGGCCCGCCATCATACACAGCGGGTCCGCGCCCCAGCCCCGGAAGATGCGCACGTTCTCGGGCAGCTGGTTGGGATCGATGTTCCGGGCGGAGTCGTGGGCGTCCTTGACCAGAATTTCGTTCCATCCGGCTTCGATCGCGCCCTGACAGGCGGCGGCTACCTCACGGCTCATCTGGGCGGCAAAATGCTGGTACAGGTCGCGCCCTTTTTCGGTTTCGTCCCAATGCGCGATGCCACAGGTTCCCTCGATATCGGCAGAAATAAACAGCTTCACAAAGGTTCTTCCTTTCCATGGCATACCGTAGTTATTATAACAGAAGGGGTTTCGATTGACAACCATATATTTATGACGCGCGAATCGCGCCCGGTTTTTCTGAAGCCGGTCGGGGGCCGATCCTTCAAAAGAAAACGGCGCGGTCCCCGCCGATGGGAAAGTCGGTCCTTGTATTTTCCTGCGATTCAGGGCGGCGCGCCGGGAGAAACGATATGTCTGTGGCGCGCGCAAATTGACGGAGGCGGCCGAGCGTCAGCCAGCGGACTTTGCAAAACGCGGTGGATGGAATGCCATGCCTTCCGGCGGGCCGCCTGTAAAAGGACGCGCGCGCCCGAGGCGCTCGGAGCGGCCCATCCCGCCAGTGAAAAACCCCGGAATTCAACGTGCCAAGGGTTCACAAACGGCTTCGGGCCTGTTATAATCTGACCATTGGGATGCGGCGGACCCGCGCGCGCCGCCGCGTACACGCAAATGCGTTTGAACCGGACAGAAGCGCAATAACCAAAGGCCGCGCGGATGCCGAAGGTCAGGCCGGGGGAGGGAATACCTTGGACACCAAGGACGAGATCATATTTCAACAACTGGAGGTCATCCAAAAGCTGACCGAGAACAACCTGAAGCGCATGGCGAGCGACCTGTGGGGCGCGCCCAGCCTTGCGCCGGAGCGTATCAAGGGTGTAAACAAGCCGGAACCCCCGCAGCCGGAAGCGCCGGTCGCGCCGGACAAGCCGGACGCGCAGTCCACCGCCCCGGTGGCCGCGCCGCCCGCCCAGGCAGAGGCGCAGGCCCAGCCGCCGGAGGACATCGCGGCGCTGAAAGAAGAACTGAACGGCTACATCGGCCTGAAAAGCATTAAAACCGAGGTCGGAAACCTGATCAACATGGTCACGGTCTATAAGATGCGTAAAGCCCACGATCTGCCCACGCTGGACATGTCGCTGCACATGGTCTTCTCCGGAAATCCCGGCACCGGCAAGACCATGATCGCGCGGCTGATGGCGCGGGTGTACCACAGCCTGGGCATCCTGTCCAAGGGGCATTTGGTGGAGGTGGACCGCAGCGGCCTGGTGGCCGGATACGTGGGGCAGACCGCCATCAAGACAGGCGATGTGGTGAAGAAGGCGCTGGGCGGCGTGCTCTTCATCGACGAGGCCTACGCGCTGAACGGCGGCGGCGACAACGATTTTGGCCAGGAGGCCATCGATACGCTGCTCAAGGCGATGGAAGATCACAGGGACGATCTGGTGGTGATCGTCGCGGGCTACGACGGCCTGATGGACGTGTTCATTCACTCCAACCCAGGCCTGGAATCCCGCTTCAACCGCTATCTGCACTTTGATGACTATTCTCTGGACGAAATGATGCTGATCTTCGAGTCCCAGTGCAAAAAAAACCAGTATGCGTTGGAGGAAGCCGCCCGGGAAGCGGTGCGGTCGCTGATCGACGAAACCAACACCAACTCCATCTCCTTTGGCAACGCCCGCGGCGTGCGCAACGTGTTTGAGCGGGTGCTGGTACAGCAGGCCAACCGCCTGTCGGTGCTGGAGAACCCCTCCAAGGATGACCTGATGGCCATCACCCAGGTCGACGTGGAGGCGTTGCGGCAGAAGCCGGAGGTTGGGGAAGTCGAAGGAAACGCCGGAGGCTCCGCCCCCGGACCCCTGCCAGAGGGACTCAATCTCTCCGGACTCCCCGCAGAGGGAGAGACGTAAGGTTCATAGAAACAAGGGGCTGTCGCGCTAACCATTTTTTCAAAGCAGTTTTTACAAGAAACCGACCTCTGTGAACGCACAGAAGGTCGGTTTCTTGTTCGGTTTTTCATTCGCGCGATAGCCCCTTGTTCCTGCGTTTCGCGGGGCTTCATACCAATTCCAAGCATTATTTACCCGTCGAGCCGGGCCTTTTCGCGCAAAACAGCGTCGCCTTCCGCTCGAAATAGCGCTGCTATTCCTCGCTCCGGCTCCTTGTTCTGCATCGAGAATTCCTCGTCCCTTTGGGGAAAATGATACTTTTCATTGGTATCAGGCCCTTTGGCGGGCGGACCGGAGGGCGTAGCCCTCCGGCGTTCTCCCGCTTCTACGCCGTTTCAATCTTCCCGACGGCGGTCAGACCCAGCTTTTCGGCGGCGTGCTCGCGCATCTTGTACTTCAGGATCTTGCCGGCGGCGTTCATCGGGAATTCGGTCACGAAGTCGATGTAGCGTGGGCATTTGTGCTTGGCCATGTGGCTGAGGCAGAAGGCCTTCAGTTCTTCGGCGGTAACAGTTGCGCCCTCCTTCGGAACGACGCAGGCCATGATTTCCTCACCGTACTGCTTGTCGGGAACGCCGATGACCTGCACGTCCTTGACGAGCGGATGAGTATAGAGGAATTCCTCAATCTCCTTGGGGTAGATGTTCTCGCCGCCGCGGATGATCATGTCCTTGATGCGGCCGGTGATCTTGAAGTTGCCGTCGGGGAGCCTGCGCGCCAGGTCGCCTGAGTGCAGCCAGCCCTCCGCATCGATGACGGCGGCAGTAGCCTCCGGCATCTTGTAGTAGCCCTTCATGATATTGTAGCCGCGGGCGCAGAACTCGCCGTCGGTGTTGTCGGGCAGTTCCTCGCCGGTCTCGGGGTCCACGATCTTGCACTCGACCGCGAACATCGCGCCCCCCACAGTGGAGACGCGGGTCTCCACGGAATCGGTGGTCTTGGACATGGTGGTGGCGGGCGAAGCCTCAGTCTGACCGTAGGTGATGCAGATTTCATCCATATGCATCTTGTCCAGCACTTCGCGCATGACCTTGACAGGGCAGGGGCTGCCCGCCATGATGCCGGTGCGGATGTGGGAGAAATCGGTCTTCTCAAAATCCGGATGCTCCAGCATCGCGATGAACATCGTGGGCACGCCGTGGAAGGCGGTGATCTTCTCCCGGTTGATGCAGTCCAGCGAGATGCGGGGCGAGAAGTAGGGGATCGGGCTCATCGTGGTGCCGTGGGTCATCGAGGCGGTCATCGCCAGCACCATGCCGAAGCAGTGGAACATCGGCACCTGGATCATCAGCTTGTCGGCGGTGGACAGGTCCATGCAGTCGCCGATGGCCTTGCCATTGTTGACCACATTGTAGTGAGTCAGCATGACACCCTTGGGGAAGCCGGTGGTGCCGGAGGTGTACTGCATGTTGCACACGTCGTGAGGCCGCAGCGAGCGGGCGCGGGCGGTAACTTCCGACAGCGGCACGCCCTCGCCCAGTTCCATCGCCTCGTCCCAGGTGAAGGCGCCGGGCAGGTCGCATTCCACGGTCACGATGTTGCGCAGGCGCGGCAGGCGTTTGGCGTTCAGCGCGCCGGGGCGTGCAGTCTCCAGTTCCGGGCACAGTTCCTTGATGATCTCCACGTAGTTGGAGTCCTTGTAGCCGGAGATCATCACCAGCGTGTGGGTGTCGCTCTGGCGCAGGAGGTACTCGGCCTCGTGGATCTTGTAGGCGGTGTTGACCGTAACCAGCACCGCGCCGATTTTGGTGGTGGCCCAGAAGGTGATGAACCACTGGGGCACGTTGGTGGCCCAGATGGCCACGTGGTCGCCCTTTTCCACGCCCATCGCGATCAGCGAGCGGGCGAAGGCGTCCACATCGTCCCGGAACTGGGCGTAGGTGCGGGTGTAGTAGTGGGTGGTGTAGCGGAAGGCGTACTGGTCGGGGAATTCACGTACCATCCGGTCCAGAACCTCCGGGAAGGTCAGCTCAATCAGGTGCTCCTTCTTCCACACGTACTTGCCGGTGCCGCGGTTGTTCACCTGCAGCATGTGGCCTTCGAAGTAGCCCAGCATGTACTCCGCGAAGTGGGGAAAGACGATGCCCGCGTCGGTCAGGTCCGGCGCCCAGCGCTTGACCCATTCCAGCGACACATAGCCGTCGTAGCCAATGTCCTTCAGCGCGTCCAGCATCTCGTAGACAGGCAGGTCACCCTCGCCCATCATGCGGTAGCGCACCTTGCCGTCTACCACGACGGAATCCTTGGTGTGGGTGTAGCGGATGCGGGAGCCCAGATTGCGAACGGTCTCTTTGGGCAGTTCGCCCGCGTAGCGGTAAGGGTGGTGCATGTCCCACAGCGCCGCGACCGATGGCCTGCCCACCCGGTCCAGAAGCTTCGCCAGCCGTTTCGTGTCCGCGTAGACGCCGTTGGTCTCGACCAGCAGCGTGACGCCCGATCCTTCCGCGATGCCGGCAAGCTCCGTCAGAACATCCGCCACGTACTCGTCGTCCACTTCGCCCGAAGGCGCCGGGTCCTGATCGCCCAGAATGCGGAGAAAGGGCGTGCCCAGCTTCGCCGCCAGGTCCACGTACTGCCGGATCTCTGAAACCACCTCGTCCCGCTTCTCCGGGTACTTCAGGCAGCAGCCGGAGGAAAGGCAGGGGATTTCCAGATGCAGCGCGGCCAGTTTCGCCTTCGTCTTGTCAATCTGCCGCTCGGTGAACGGCGACGCGGTGACGGCCAGAATGTTCTGGCCCAGGCCGCGGATTTCGATGCCGTCGAAATGGAAGTCCTTGGCCATCGAATAGATGTCCATCCAGCCGAAATCGGGGCAGCCCAGGGTGGAAAACGCGATCTTCATACAACGCCCTCCCGTTCATATTGTCAAGCCCTGGGAATAGAAAAACTCCGTCTTTCCCATGAAAGACGGAGGCTTGCATCCGCGGTACCACTTTCGTTACCGCCCTGAGGCGGTCGCTCGTTCGCAACCGGATAAACCGAGTGCGCGTCCCTGTAACGGGGGAAACCGGCACGGCCTACTGAAAGTTTTCAGCCTGCTGCTGGCGGGGAGAGCAGACGCCTTGCCTTCTGCCGCATTTCAGCTGCCGCGGCTCTCTGTGAGAAGGGATCGGCGCATCGGCCCCGCTCCTGATGCATTTGAGAATGAAGTTGTGATGGTTATTCTAGCCGATTTGTGTGGAAAACGCAAGCCGAGGGAAGGTTAATTTTCCGGTCGGGTTTGGCGTGTGAGGGACGGAACTTCGCCGCGCGGACCTTGTTTTCCGGCAGGTCCGGCCGCCCGGACCGTGTTTTGCCGTTCCAAATGAGGCGCGCCTTGGAACCGGCGGACACCTTCGTATAACGCGCGCGAAACGCGCTCCGGCAACTGAATTGGCGGATGTTCTATTACATCTGCCAGACGCCCTGGTGTGTGGTGGAAACCGCCACCGCGCCCGCGTCCAGCGCCGCGATGACCTCCGCTTTTTCTTCGATCAGCCCGCCCGCAATCACTGGAATGCCGGTCAGCTCATGGGCTGCGCGCAATACCCGCGGGATCAGGCCAGGCATGATCTCAATGAAGTCGGGCCGGCCGGTTTCCGGGAGGTTTTTCAGGTTGGCGACGGATTTCGAGTCAATGGCGAACACGCGCTGCACCGTCGTCAGGCCTAGCTGATGGGCGCGGCGCAACAGAGGCGACCGCGTGGAGATCACGCCGTCGGGCGCGCACAGCGCGCGCAGAGCGTCAATCACCACCTCGCGGCTCGCGAACCCGTCGATCAGGTCGACGTGTACCAGCGCCCGCTTGCCTGACGCCTTGACGCGCTTTACCTGCGGCGCGATGGTAAGCACCGATCCCTGCAGGAGAAACAGCACTTCGCAGTCGCTTGCGAGCGCGGCTTCCAGCCCCTCGTCGGAGTTGACGGCGGCGATGACGGGGTTATCCCGCAGGCACTCGATGATGGTTTTCATGGCGGCCTCGCTTCCTGTTTTCGCGTTCACTATACACGAAAGCCTCCGTGCGTGTCAACCGCGGCGAAAAAGCGCGAGAACGAAATGCTAATTCCAAGCATTATTTACCCGTCGAGCTGGGTCCTTTCGCGCAAAACAGTGTCGCCTTCCGCTCAAAATAGCGCTGCTATGCCTCTCTCCGGCTCCTTGCAGGATGAAAAAATCTCTCGCCGCTTTGGAAGAAATATTGTTTCGAATTGGTATAAAAAGATGAATAGACAGTGAGCCTGAAATCCAGAAGGATTTCAGGCTCACGCAGGCTGTCAAAGAACCCACTTATCGAGCAGCGAAGGGTGGGTTCTTGCGTAG
>CALGYL010000333.1 GCA_937934775.1 uncultured Clostridia bacterium | reverse complement strand
AAAAGGGATATCGCGCCAGAGGGCGCAACATCCGGTGCGCCATGGTCAAAGTGGCCGCGGAATAAAGACGAAACAGAACTTTGAAATTGGAGTTCAGGAGGATACATTTATGAGCAAGATTATCGGTATTGATTTGGGCACCACCAATTCCTGCGTTGCGGTCATGGAAGGCTCTGAGCCTGTCGTCATCGCGAACGCGGAAGGCGCGCGCACCACGCCCTCCGTCGTTGCCTTCGCCAAGAATGGCGAGCGCCTGGTGGGCCAGGTCGCCAAACGGCAGGCAGTCACCAATCCGGACCGTACGGTCATTTCCATCAAGCGCGAGATGGGCACCAACCAACGCGTCTCCATCGACGGCAAGGACTACACGCCGCAGGAGATCAGCGCGATGATTCTGCAGAAGTTAAAGACCGATGCGGAAGGCTATCTGGGAGGCAAGGTCACCCAGGCTGTCATCACCGTGCCCGCCTACTTCTCCGACGCACAGCGTCAGGCCACCAAGGATGCCGGACGCATCGCGGGGCTGGAAGTACTGCGCATCATCAACGAGCCCACCGCGGCGGCTCTGGCCTACGGCCTTGATAAAGAGCAGGCCCACAAAATCCTGGTCTACGACCTGGGCGGCGGCACCTTTGACGTTTCGCTGATGGAAATCGGCGACGGCGTGTTCGAAGTGCTGGCCACCGCGGGCAACAACCGGCTGGGCGGCGACGACTTTGACCAGCGCGTCATCGACTACATCGCGGCGGAATTCCAACGCGAGAACGGCATCGACCTCCGTCAGGACCGCATGGCGCTCCAGCGGCTGAAGGAAGCGGCCGAGAAGGCTAAGATTGAGCTGTCCGGCCTCATGGCGGCCAACATCAACCTGCCCTTCATCACAGCCGACTCCACCGGCCCTAAGCACCTGGACATCACGCTGACCCGCGCCAAGTTCAATGAGCTGACGGCGGATCTGGTCGAAAAGACCATCGGCCCCCTCCAGCAGGCGCTGCGTGACGCGAACCTGTCGGTTCAGCAGGTTGACAAGATCATTCTGGTGGGCGGCTCCACCCGCATTCCGGCGGTTCAGGAAGCGGTGCAGCGCATCGTGGGCAAGGAGCCCTACAAGGGGATCAACCCGGACGAGTGCGTGGCCATCGGCGCGGCCATCCAGGCCGGTGTGCTGGGCGGCGAAGTCAAGGACGTATTGCTCCTCGACGTCACCCCGCTGTCGCTGGGCATCGAGACCATGGGCGGCGTGTTCACCCGCCTGATCGACCGCAACACCACCATCCCCACCAAGAAGAGCCAGGTGTTCTCCACCGCCGCCGACGGCCAGACCGCGGTCGACGTGCACGTGCTGCAGGGCGAGCGCGAAATGGCCGCCTACAACAAGACCCTGGGCCGCTTCCAGCTGTCGGGCATCGCCCCGTCGCCCCGCGGCGTGCCGCAGATCGAAGTCACTTTTGACATCGACGCCAACGGTATTGTCCACGTCAGCGCCAAGGATCTGGGCACCGGCAATGAACAGAAGATCGCCATCACCGCGTCCTCCAACCTGAGTGAATCTGAGATCAAGAAGGCCATGGACGAGGCACAGAAGTACGCGAACGAGGACAAGGCGCGCAAAGAGGAGATCGAGACCTTCAATCAGGCGGATTCCGCGATCTATCAGACCGAAAAGACCATCCGCGACATGGGCGACAAACTCTCCGCCGCCGACAAGGCCACGCTCGAGAGCGAGCTGGAAACCTTTAAAAAGACCCGCGCCGCGGGCAACGCCGCCGACGTCAAGCGCGAGATGGAAGCCTTCACCCAGAAGACCTACGAGATCTTCGGCAAGGTTTACCAGCAGTCGGCAGGCCCTCAGGGCGGACCGCAGGACGGCTCCCACATGAACGACGACGGCACGGTGGATTCCAACTTCACCGATCAGAACTAAAACAGATCCATGTTGTTCCTGGGGATAAGCCGCCTGTAACCCTGCTTCCCGGTTTTCAGCGTGAAGAGAAATACCGTGTGAGCGGTACCCCTAACGGGTTTCCGGTCGCCCCTCCGGCCGAAGGTAGTGTTTCTTCCACCAGTGTACGCACTGGTGGAAGAAACACGTTCCCTTTGCGCAGGTCGCTGAGGAACGGACGAAACGAACCGTGAGGCCCGCCATCAGGCTGCATGGCTGGAGCGAAGGCTCCGGGGTTTTTCCGATCGCCTCCGGTGATGCCGCCAGAAGCGATCGGAAAAGCGACGAACAGCTCCGATGGAGCAAACCTAGCCCGCACGCCAACATCGGCGCACCACGCGGGCAGATTTGAGGTGTGACCTTTGGCAAAACGGGATTATTACGAGGTCTTGGGCGTCTCCAAGACGGCCACCGAGGCGGACATTAAAAAAGCCTACCGCCTGATGGCAAAAAAGCTGCATCCGGACATGAATCCGGGCGACAAAAAGGCGGAAGAAGACTTTAAAGAGCTGAACGAGGCGTACGAGGTACTTTCGGACGCTCAGAAGCGCGCGCGCTACGACCAGTTCGGCCATGAGGTGCCCGGGCAGGGTGGCCCGGGTGCGGGCGGCTATGGCGATTTTGGTGGTTTCGGCGGGTTCGGAGGCGGCGGCTTCGGCGGGTTTGAAGACATCTTTTCCACCTTCTTCGGCGGCGGCGCGACCAATGCCCGCCAAGGCCCGATGCAGGGCGAGGATCTGCGCTACGACCTGAACATCTCCTTCGAGGAGGCCGCGATGGGTTGCTCCAAGGAGATCACACTGGTCCGGGACGAGCCTTGTGAAAACTGCAAGGGCACCGGCGCGCGCCCCGGCACTCAGCCGCAGACCTGCCCCACCTGCAAGGGCTCCGGGCAGGTTCGGGTGACGCAGAATACCGCCTTCGGCCGCATCCAGAATGTGCGTGTGTGCGACACCTGCCACGGCGAGGGTAAAATCGTCACCGATCCCTGCCCCAAGTGCAATGGGCGAGGCGTTACGCGCTCCTCGAAGCGGCGCACCATCAAGATTCCGGCCGGTATCGACGACGGCCAGGTGATCCGCATCAGCGGACAGGGCGGCTTGGGCGCTCACGGAGGCCCGCCGGGCGACCTGCAGGTGCTGGTGCATGTGAAGCCCCACAAGTATTTTAAGCGCAAGGGCACCGACCTGTACTGCGAAGTACCCATCTCCTTCACGCAAGCGGCGCTGGGCGCGGAAATCGACGTTCCGACGCTGGAAAAGCCGCTGAAGCATCTGGTGCCGGAGGGCACGCAGCCGGGCACGGTGTTCCGAATCAAAGGGCAAGGCATTCCGAGCCTCCGGGGCAACGGCAAGGGGGATCTGTTCGTCCAGATTAACGTAGAGATCCCGAAGCGCCTTTCCGACAAGCAGAAGGAAATGCTGCGCCAGTTCGACGGCTCCACCACCGGCAAGGAGTACGAACAGAAAAAGTCATTCATCGACAGGATGAAAGACGCGTTCAACTGACGTTGGCGCTGAAGATCCGCCTTGCGGATCTTCAGCGCGAGGAAAATCTTTTCGCGCCAGAAATCCTCCGGGCTTTCCGGGCGGCGCGATGACCTATGGTTCGGATGGCACGGCGAGATACCTCGCAATTCCTATAAATTACCGCGGCCCTTGAAACCCTTGCGGGTTCGGGGGCCGCGGCTGCATTTTTCGATCCAATTTTTTAGAACTCATCCGCCTTTCGGAGTTTCAGGGGCGGTGGGCGCTGCGAAATTCGATCTCCGGTTATGAGCCCAAGAGGTCTCCGATGGCGCTGGTCAGCGTCAGCACGGTTATTTTGGGCGAGTTGAGCAGACGGAACTTGGGCAGGTAGATGCGGTCGGACATGCCCAGACCGGGCGAGGTGTAGACCAGCGTTCCGCCCAGCTGCTTCAGGTCTTCGACGTCCTGCTGGGCGGGGAACCAGCCATGACGCGGCGAGAACGTGGAGGGGATATAGAATGCGCCAAGTCCGGGCAGCTTCCAGCCGCCGCCGCAGTAGTGGCCGGCCAGCACTAGGTCAGGGGTGTACAGGTAGGAGCGGGTGCCCTTCGCGCCCAGTTCTTGAGACACCGTGATGTACTGCTCCGTGGGCGGAATGTGGCTCAGCGCGATCTGCACGTCCGACGCGCTCATCTTGGGGATGGCGTCCTGGGTGGCCTTGAACTGATTGTAACGCCAGGTGGTAAAAGGCAGGTTGTTGTGATCGCCCTCCAGCCCGCCCAGCGAACCTTCCGTCTCCTGTGTGATCTGGTCCTGCAGAAGTTTGACTGAGTCGGTGATGTTGAGGTTGAGCATCGCCGCGGGCGTCAGCCACAGCTTGGCCTGTCCCACGTCGATCTCGGTGGCCGCGGACAGAAGCTCCGCGCCACGCTGCTTCGCGCCCATCACCCAATCGCTGAACACCACCTCTTCCAGCGTGCCGCCGGAATCCCTGGGGTCCTTGAGCAGGATGTCCGGATCGGAATCGCCGGGGATGAAATAGCGCGGCCGCTTGGCGGAGAGGCCGTCCAACAGGTCATAGAAGGGCTGCGGATTGCCGGACGAACCCACCATGTCGCCGGTAAACACGATCATGTTGTAGGTCTCCGCGTTGATCGTGCGCAGAAGCGCCGCCTGATGCGCGCCAAAATCCCGGCCGTGAAGATCCGAGACCTGCAGGATGGTGTAGCCCTCCAGATCCTCCGGCAGGCCCACCAGCGAGATCGTCTGCCGGTCCACTTGCACGGAGCTGTTGTCCAGTGCCATCAGAGCGAACACCAGAATCAAAAAACTAAGCAGGATGAACAGCGGGAACGTCATGTTGACGCCCCGAAGTTTTGAAAGCCGCTTGGACTGCTGGCTCTGGGTGAAGGTATTGAAGCGGGTAATGACTTCCTTGGTGTACTGGATGGTGGACTTGCTACCGGTGCGCATGCCCTTTGAGAGCTTCATGACGGTGCGCGAAAATGGCTGCTTGCCCTGCTTCTTCGCCATCGCGGCCGCGGCTCTCCGGGTGGAGCGCCGTTCGCCATCCGAGTCTTTTCCATCCATTACGGCTTTTTCGGAGGCCTTTGCGCCTGCCGCGGCCTTCTCAAAGGTCTTGCCGCCTGCGGCCGGTTTTCCGGCGGACTTCTCGCCGGCAGCTGCCTTTGGGCCCGGCGTGGCCTTTTCCGTGGGCACGGACTTGACCTCGCCCGGCGACTGGGCGGGCGCGCCCATATCCACAACCGCTTTTTCAGCCGCCGCAGCCTTCCCGGCTGCCGCGGCTTTCCCGCCTGCGGTTTCAGGCTTCGGCCCCGCCTGTCCGGCGCCCGGCTTCTTCTGATCGTCTTTCTGCATGAAACGCCTCCGAGCAAACTCGCTTCTATTATATGCGCAAATCCTGTCGATGGCAATACCCTGCCTTTTGTGCTATAATGGGGCATCATCCCGGTGGAGGAATCGTATGGCAAAGACAAAAACCCGCTTCGTCTGCACATCGTGCGGATATGAGACCAGCCGGTGGCTGGGCAAATGTCCGGAGTGTGACAGCTGGAACACGCTGGAGGAAGCGCCGGAGGAGGCCAGCATCCCCGAGCGAAAACAAAGGCGCAAGCCCGGCACGGGCGCTTCGGCGCTGCCCATCGGCGAGATCCCAGACGAGGGCATGCTGCGCCTGTCCACAGGCATCCCGGAGCTGGACAGGGTACTGGGCGGCGGCACGGTGGAGGGATCGCTGACACTGATCGGCGGCGACCCGGGCATCGGAAAATCCACGCTGCTCACACAGGTATCGGCGAAAATGGCGGACGCGGGCTTTCGCGTACTGTATGTCTCGGGCGAAGAATCCGCCCGGCAGATCAAGATGCGCGCCAGCCGCCTGGGGGCGCTGTCCCCCAACTTCTACGTGCTACCGGAAAACGACATGGAAAAAATCGAGGGAAAGCTGGACGCCATCGCGCCGGACGTGATGGTGGTGGACTCCATCCAGACCATGTACCGGGCTGACATGGTGTCCGCGCCGGGCAGTGTCTCCCAGGTGCGGGAAGCGGCGGCGGCTTTGATGCGCTTTGCGAAAACCAGCGGCTGCGCGGTGTTCCTGGTGGGACATGTGACCAAAGAAGGCGCGATCGCGGGCCCGCGGGTACTGGAGCACATGGTGGACGCGGTGCTCTACTTTGAGGGCGACCACCAGCGGCAGTATCGGCTGGTCCGCGCGGTCAAGAACCGCTTCGGTTCGGTCAACGAACTGGGCATGTTTGAAATGACCGGCAACGGCATGCGGGAAATCGCAAGCCCTTCCGAGGCGCTGCTCAGCGAGCGCGCCCACGATCAGAGCGGATCGGTGGTGCTGTGCGCAATGGAGGGCTCGCGGCCGCTGCTCGTGGACGTTCAGGCACTGGTGGCCTCGACGGTCCTGGGCACGCCCCGCCGCATGGCCTCGGGAATCGACCAGGGCAGGCTTTCACTTTTATTGGCGGTACTTGAAAAGCGAGCGGGGCTGCCGCTGTACAGCCAGGACGTGTACATCAATGTGGCGGGCGGTCTGGAACTGACCGAACCCGCGGCGGACCTTGCGCTGTGCGCGGCGGTGGCGTCGTCCGCCAGGGGCAAGGCGCTGGACGGCAATCTGGCTGTGATGGGCGAAGTGGGCCTGGCGGGCGAGATCCGCGCGGTGCCCCAGGCGGAGCGGCGGCTAATGGAGTGCGCGCGCCTGGGCTTTACGCGCATCGTGCTGCCAAAGGCCAACCTCCGGAGCGTCAAACCGCCGGAAGGGGCCGAGCTTCACGGCGTGGAGACACTTGCGGAAGCACTTTCGATCATGATGAAAAAATAGCGCAGCGCAAAGCGGTTTTGCCAGCATTCCCCTTTCATATCCCATTCGTCCCGCGCGCACACTAAGCGCGAATGGGAGGTTATGTGAATGAAATGGAGAAAACCGGCCGCGGCGGCGCTCGCGATCCTGCTGTCCGTGGCGCTGACCGGATGCATGCGCTCCTCGAACAGCCCGGCGCCGTCGCCCGAGGCCACGCAGACGGCCGCAAAGCCCGAGATCCCCGCGAAGCTTACGCTGGAGAACGGCGTGCCGCAGCTGAACGTCTACAACGTGGACAAGAAGGACGTCCAGGGCATGGACATCGAGAGCTATGTGCAGGGCGTGCTGGCGGGCGAGATGCGCGCCGACTGGCCGATGGAAGCGCTCAAGGCGCAGGCGATTCTGGCGAGGACATTCGTATTGAAGTTCATCAACGAGAAGGAGTCCAAGTACAAAGGCGCGGACATCTCGACCGACATTACCGAAGCGCAGGCTTATGACGAGACCAAGATCAACGACCGCATCCTCAAGGCGGTGGACGAAACCCGCGGACTGGTGCTCAGCTACAACGGCGCATTCCCCTACGCCTGGTTCCACGCCCATGCGGGCGGCCAGACGGAACTGGCCACCAAGGCGCTGGACTATGAAGGACAGGAACCGGGCTACACCCAGTCGGTTGAGTCACCCGATTCCGACCGCGCGCCCGACGCCGTGAAGAACTGGACCGCCACTTTCACCGCCGAGGAAGTGGGCGCGGCCGCCGACAAGGCGGGCGTTCAGACCGGTGCGGTGCGGACGATTGAAATCGGCGAAAAGGGCGAATCCGGCCGCGCGGTCACCTTTAAAATCAACGGAAGCGACGTGTCCGGCCCTGGCCTTCGCATCGCGCTGGATCCTGCGAAGCTGAAGTCCACCATGATTCGGGATGTCTCCGTGTCAAACGGCAAGGTGACATTCACCGGCAGCGGCTACGGGCACGGCGTAGGCATGTCCCAATGGGGCGCTTACGGCATGGCGGAGCAGGGCGCGTCGGCGCAGGACATCGTGATGCACTACTTTAAAAACGTGAGCATCGTTCAGCTCTGGCAGTAGACGGGCGAAGGAAGCCCGGCGCGCGTCTCACCGGGCTTGATAAAACCGGGGAGGCAACGGCCCTCCCGGCACGCACCGGGAAACCTTTTTTTCAAGCCCAATGCGTCTAATGAGACGAACACCTTATACCAAGGAGAAAATCATGCGCAAATTCTTTCTGTGGATGGCGGCGGCACTTCTTTTGCTGCCGCTTTCTGGCTGTCAAAAACTGGTTCCAGACGAAGCCAATCCGACAAAGACCATCTACGCCTCCTTTCCGCCCATCTATGCGCTGTCGGCGCCCATTCTGGACGGCGCACCGGGCATCACGCTGAAGTGCCTGGTGCAGCCGCAGGACGGCTGCCCGAGAAACTATGAGCTGAGCGACTGGGACGAGGCGGTATTGTCCGGCGCGGACGCCGTGATCCTGGGGGGCCGCGGGTTTGAATCCTTCGAAAGCGAGATCTCCGAGGGGAAAATTGCGATCGTTGGCGCAATGGACGGCCTGACGCTGCTGAAAAACGGCTCGGTGGCCGCCCAAGGCGACGAACCCGATCACTTTGAGGACGAGAACCCCTGGGCGTTCCTGTCCGTCGCGCAAGCCCGAGAAATGAGTTCCATCATCACCGCCGGCATGATCGCGCTGGACCCAGACTATGAGTCGCTGTACGAGACGAACTACTCGCACTTTGACGAAAAGCTGGAGGCGCTGCAAGGGCGGATGGAGGACGCGCTGATCGCCGCGCCCGAGCGCAGCGTCGCGGTGGCCCACGAGGGGCTGAGCTATATGACGGACGAGCTGGGTCTGAACGTTTCCGCGGTCATCAAGCGGGAACCAGGCAGCGAACTGAGCGACAACGAACTGAAAGAGGCGCTTCAGACGCTCGCGGCCTCCGACGCCAGGGTGGTGCTCATGGAAATCCAGGCGCCCAAGTCGCTTCGGGACGCGCTGACCAAGGCAGGCTACCAGCTGGCGCTGATTGACACCTTCTCGACCCACGCGCCCGGCAGTCTGGATGACTACGTTGAAACCATGGATAAAAACGCCCAGGCCCTCGCAAACGCGCTGAATCAGGCGGCGAGCTAAACCGACGGTGCGTCTGACGATCACCCCGGAATGATGCAAAAATAGATAACGGCCGGAAAGCGAACGCTTTCCGGCCGTTCATTTGCTTATCTCAGGTGATCTTGAGCAGCATGGTGTGCGCGCCGTCCATCTCGACGGTCAAAAGCTTTTCCTTCTCCAGCCGCTTCATGATGTCGCTGAAGCGCTTAAAGCCGATGGCCTTCTCGTCAAAGTCCGGGTAATCCGCCTGGATGGCGGCCTTCAGAATGGACGGGTTGATGCGCTCGAAGCCATCCGCCTTATACTGCTTCAAGTATTCGCGGAAAGCGTTGAGCCAGTTCTCGTTATTCAATTGCGGCATGGGCGTGTCGCTGCCGTTGAGCCCGATCTTGAGTGAGGACTCCTCCGTCCACACCTTGAGCCTGGCGCTACGGGCGGCCACCATGGCCATCAGTTTCCCGAAGGTGGCACAGCCGTAGGTCCGTTCGTCAAAATCTGGCCTGAGGCGCGTCAGCGTGTCCTTGAGCTCGCTGGCATACATCATATCCTCGTCCTGATCGGTAAGAACCGTTTCGATCTGGACGATCAGATCGGCCAGGTCGGGAGACTCTTCCTCTTTCTCCCTTGTAGATGTCTGCTTCACCGGCGGCTTGGTGGTGACGGCCACCGACTCCAGAAAGATGAACTCACTGCAGGCCTTAATGAAGATGCCCGAGGCCACCTCAGACCGTGAGATGCCCAGCACCTTCTTGCCCATCGATTTGAGCTTGCCCACCAGCGGCGTATAGTCACTGTCCCCCGACACGATGCAAAAACTGTCGATCAGCGGGTTCACGTAAGCGACCTCCAGCGCGTCAATGACCAGCTGGATGTCCAGATTGTTCTTCTGATTTTTGCCGTACCGAATCGACGGCACCACGTAAAAGGTATTGGAAAGCAGGCACTCCTTGAGCTCGGTATAGCGGTCGGTATAGCCGTAAACCTTGCCCAGCAGAATGTCACCACGGATCTTGACCTTTTCAATGATGCTCATCAGCATCGATTCCTTGGCCCCGGCGTTTTCAAGGTCTACAAAAACCGCGTAATTGCTGGTTCCCACGAACTCAATCCCCTCTTCATTCGGTCAAAATCAGTGTACACGTTCTTTCACGGCTTGTCAAGCGCGCCGGGAAGCGACTGACCCTGCGCGAACGCTATGGGAAATTGACAACTGCGGCAAAAGCGTGTATGATTGTTGAAAGGAAAAATATGCGGCTGCCGCCGGTTGGCTTTTCCGGTAAAACGGCACGGTTTGTTCATTGCAGCCGTAATCGGCGTAATCAGGAGGGTGCCTATGTCCACAAGGCGCAGCCCCGCGCAGTTTCGAAGCAAGGTGACGGCGATCCTGGTGTTTTTGCTCTGCATTACGCTGGTGGGCGGCGCGGTCTACATCGGGTATCAGGCGCTGTTTTTCGATTATTCCGGCTACCTTCCGGCGGGCGCGACGGCGAGGCCCTTCCTGCCCGAGGGTGGCTTCAAGGTAACCGCGACGGAAACACCCATGGATCTCCAGGAGTATGTGGAGCCGACGATGACGCCCGGCCCCACGCTTCAGCCCACGCCCATCCCGCTGGAATTGTACGCCGTGCGGGACACCAAGGTGATGATGACCGGCACCGACAAAATGGGCGAGTGCGGGCTGACACAGTGCGAGCCCTCCGCCGCTGATAAAAGCACCGTCATGATGGTGCGGGGCTGGGGCTACATCCGCGGAACGGATGCCGCCCAGAGCATCGTATACCTTACGATCTCCGCCAAGAACGGCGACGACCACCGCTTCTACAAGACCATCCGCCAGTCGGGCTCCACCGGCACTCAGCACGATGCTTCCACCGGAACCAATCTGGACCAGGCGGACTACGCGGCCGCCTTCAGTGTGGATACCTACAGTGACGGCGAGTATAAACTTGGTGTCCTGATTCAGGTGATGACCGGCAAAAAGGTGGCGCAGGAAGCCTACTACCCGCTGGGCGACCAGTACAACTTCTTCGTGGTGGGCGGGAAGATTCAATAGCGCCGCAACCTCCGCGGGAGGCGTGATTCGAGGGACGATACGCGATGAGGCCGGAAATCCATAAGGATTTCCGGCCTCAGTTATTGCTTTATTTCCTGTCGAGGCGTATACCGTTTTCTTGAGCATTTTATCAAGTGGCGGCTTGCTATCCGACCGCCACGCCGTTGGACTTGAGCAGATCGCTCAGCGGCGGGATGGTAACCTCCGGCAGGTCACCCGCGGTCTCGGCAGGCGTTTCGTCTGTATCGTCCTCGTTGAAGTCGATGTTGTCCTGGAAGTCACCCTCGGATGGCGTCACATCGCCCTCTTCCATCTGGCCGTCGGCGGGCACGTCACCCTCCTCCATCTGACCGTCGGCGGGCACGTCACCCTCCTCCACCTGGCCGTCCGAAGTGTGGTATTCATCGGGCACGCTGGTGTCGTCCGCCACGGAGCCATCCTCCGAAGGCGCGGCCTCTCCTGTATCGGCGCCAGGCAGCGTCTCCTGGCCGGTCACCTTTTGCCAGATCTGAAGTCCAGTCTTTCCGATGATGTCGGGATCTCGGGAGTAAAGATAGGCCTCGCCCACCAGCCCCCCGACGGACACGACAAGCACAACGCTGGCGAACGCCATCGTAAAAACCCTGCGCGCCTTATGAGCCTCGGTGAGCCGCACCGCCTGGCGGCAAAACCCTGCCACTGAAAAAAGCAGGCCCACGCCCGGCAGCCAGCTGAAAACAAGGCCAAACAAAGATTCCCACAGACCGCGCGACATTTTCGCGCACTCAGCGCGCTCGTGGCTTCTGGAATATTTCGGCATAAGTCACCCTTCAGTCGAGATGATCCGCGCGGGATGCGCGCCTAAAACCGTCTATTTTTTCAGACGTGCTCCCTGCGGGAAAGTTCCAATTCCCGGATTGTTACAACCTGCCCCGGGCGGAACGTATCTGGGCGTCGTGCACCATGTCCAGATCGTGGCGGGCGCGCATCTTGCGCATGATCAGGCCGACGGTCCGCTCCATATCCGCGCCCTCCCGGTAATCGGCGGACAGTGCAAAGTCCGCCCGGCGCTGCAGAAGCATCTCCTCCGCCAGCGCGCTGCCGCCCGCGTAGACGACAATCGAACAGCCGCCCTTGAGCTTGGTCATCTTCATGCAAGGCACGTCGGTCAGCCCGTCGCCCACGTAGATCATATTGGCAAAGGGAACGCGCCTCAGATACTCCGGCGTGTGGGCGTTCAGGTCATAGTCGTTGGTCACGTCCAGAATGCCCTTGTTGATGCGGAACAGGTACTGAGTCTTGGCGGTATAGTTGACGTCCGTGGCGGGCCAGATGGCCCGGCCCGACGCATCGTAAACGTAGGATGCGGCAAACACCGCCTTGAACGCGCCGGCGATTCGGGAACCGTCGATGATCTCCTTGAGCCCGGAGGAGATGATGTAGTGCTCCACCTTGACGCCCGCATCTTCGCCGATCAGATTGATCCGGTCAAACCAGCTCTCCACGCCCGGATAGAATTCCACGCTGCGGCCCAGCGCCTCCAGCGCTTCCCTCGTCAGCGGCTTGCCGGCGCGTTCAGCCGCCGCGCGCATCATGTACATGTAGGCCAGCACGCCATCGGTCAGGTTTTTGAGCGCGAAGGCACGGCAGTCCGCCCAGAACGCGCCGGGTTCGATCCCGAGTCCCGGCAGAAAGCCATACTCCTGCATGTCTTTTGGAGAGAGCGTCTTGTCAAAGTCGTAGATGAGCGCAACAATCGGCGTGGGCTGCATGGCAGAGCCTCCTTCCCGGGTCAAGCCAAGGGCGGGTCCAAGCATCCGAATCCGAATGGATGCTTCTTTTAAAACCACAGGGCAGGGCTTTGGCCCTGCCCCTCATTGTTCTGGCTGATACTATGCGTTGGGGGTCTCTCCGCCCTCCGGCGCGGGGGTGGGTTCATTGGCTTCAGGGGCTGCGGTCGCGTCGGACACCTTGCCGTCGCCGCGGGGCGCGTCGTCGGCGTAGAGCCGCTCCTGTACCTGGGATGTCGCGATACCGTCCTGCTGTTCGACCGGGAGGCCGATGGCTTTCTGGAATTTCTTGACGGCGCTCTGCGTAGCGGGACCGAAGTCGCCGTCCCGGACGCCATTGAACCAGCCCAGCTTGTACAGGCGGTCCTGCAGGTTCTTGACCTGTTTGTTGTTCTTCATACCCTTCTTCAGCGTCTTGTAGGGCGAAGGCGTTTCGGTCGGCTCCGGCACCGGCGTCGCGATGGCCGTCAGAGCCACGCCGTCCTTCACAGCGGTGAGCTGCGCCACATCGGCAGCGGCTTCCAGTTCCCCGATCTTGGCGTTGATGTGTTCCCAGTTCCGCTGAGACTCGTCGGACAGGGAGCCCAGCGCGGTGCTCCCGGCGCTGAGGGCCGCAATGGCGTCCACAGCGGTGGCGTCTACGATCGACTTCTGGATGGCCAGCAGCGTATCAACGAAGAGCTGATCGTTCTCCAGCGGCGTTTCAGGCAGAAGCACGGAGATCTGCTGCGTCTCCGTATCCTGCTGCTGGGATGCGGCTTTGCCGGTCTGATCGGCGCGCCACAGCTTGATGATGCCGGTGCGGTACTCGTCGGTGGCATGGGTCTTGATCAGCGAAATGCCCTCGGTATACAATGTATAGGTCACATTGGGAATCTTGGCGCGGTTGGCCGTCCTGTCCGCGATGAAGAGGATGCCCACCACCACGAGTGCCACCACCGCTACGACCGCGCCGACGCGCAGCGCCCACTTGCCGATACCGGAACCGGCGCGCGGCGCGGGCGCCCCGTCCTCGTCCTCTTCATGCTGCTGCGCGGCTTCACTCTCCTGGGGCTCGCCTTCCAAATGCTCCGCATCTTCGTGCGCCGCATGGGACTTGTGCTGCGCACGGTCTTTTTTCTGATTCATCTGCTGGATGTACCGCTGAACCTCCGGACTGATGCCGGTTTTGCGGATAGGTTCCAGCGGTTTGATCTCAATGCCCAGCGCGTCCCGGTCATCAGGCTCCGCCTGCCGCGGCGCGGATTCCGGCGCGTGCGCATAAGGTTGATGCGCGTATGTTTCGGGCTGCTCGCGCTGCCTGTCGTCCACCGCATCTTCCGGCTGGCCGTCCTCGCTCGCGCCTGTTTCCGGCTGCTCCTCAGGCTCGGCCTCAGGCTGCGCATCGGCAAAGCCGGTGGTCTGTCCGCCTTCATCCTTGGCCAGCGCCGGCCGGTAGCTGGTGCGGGAGTAAACGTCTCCGCCCTCGTCCGGCGTGGAAGAGTAGGTGGTTTTGGTGTATGGGGCATACCCCTGCTGCTCAGCGCCGTCGGGCACAAAGCGAACCTGGGACGAGGTGTATCCGCTGCCGTCAAACCGGCTGTCGCCAACCGGCTGACCGCAGCTGGGGCAAGTTTTCACCTCAGGGTTCAGGGTCTTGCCACACTTGTTGCAGAACATATCTTGCCCTCCCGTTCAAGGGTTGCCTCGGTTTCGCGCAGAGCGCCTGGAGCGTTCTGCGGATCTGGTCGTTTGGGCGCATAACAATACAGAATGATTGTACCCTTTACGCCGCGTTTCGTCAAGCAAAACCCTTAAAATACGCTGTTTAAGGGACTTTTGGGCTTGAAAAGGTGGATTTTTTCGCTTATCCGAAGGGATTGGCTGGCGCGGGTGTCATTTCAGGTTCCGCGGGGGCAGGCGTTTCACTGGGCGCGGGCGTTGCGGCGGATGTCGCCGTCACCGTGGCCCCGGCGGCGGATGTATAATCATTGACCGCATATTGGCCCGTGGCCTGCTGCGGGATCAGGATGCCGCTGTTTTGCTGCATGCCGATGTAGGTGGACAGCATGATCGTCATCGAAAGGAGCGCGACGAGGGAGATCAGCACCTTGCCCCGGACGGGAAGACGCAGCCCGCGCCATACGACAATCAACCCCAGCGGCGGCAACAGCGCGCACAACAAAACGGCCACCCACACGCGCGCACTGGGTTTGTTGCGCCGGGGAACCTGAAAGACAGGAGCGCTACCGGTGGTGCGCATCGCTCAACCTCCTAAAATAGTGGGAATATTATATCAGATAGACGCGTCAGGCACAAGTTTTGAGCCCAAAACGGGCGTGATTTGATGGGAAAACTTCAAAATCAACACAAACTTAGCGTGATCCCCCGAAAGCGGCCGCCGGGCGGCGATGTTCACAGCGGAGAATTTGTGGTATACTGATCGTTATAACATGGATTCTAAAGGCGGGATCGATGTGGCTGTACGCGAAGAAATGATCGAGATTTCCGGGCTGCGCAAGGTATACGGCACGGGCGAAGACGCCGTGGTGGCGCTTGACCGCATAGATCTTTCCATCCACCGCGGAGACATTCACGGCATCATCGGCATGAGCGGCGCAGGAAAATCCACGCTGATCCGCTGTATCAACCTTTTGGAAAAGCCCACTGAAGGCAAAATTATCCTTGACGGGGTCGACGTGACGGCCCTCTCCAACGCGCTTCTTCGAACGACGAGGCGCGCCGTTGGCATGGTGTTTCAAAGTTTCAACCTGCTTATGCAGCGCAGCGTCGAAAAAAACGTTCGCTTCCCGATGGAGCTGACCGGGCTTGATAAAAGGACCGCCAAAGCGAAGGCGCGGGAGTATCTGGATCTGGTGGGCCTGAGCGACAAGCTGTCCGCCTACCCCTCGCAGCTGTCCGGCGGACAGAAGCAGCGGGTCGCCATCGCGCGGGCGCTGGCGATGCAGCCCAAGGTGCTGCTGTGCGACGAGGCCACAAGCGCGCTGGACCCGATGACCACCCGCGCGATTCTGGACCTTTTAAAAGACATCAACCAGCGCCTGGGCATCACCATCGTGGTGATCACCCATGAGATGGAGGTCATCCGCCAGATCTGCCAGAAGGTGTCGATCATCGATGGGGGCCGCATTGTGGAGAGCGGCGCGGTCAGCGAGCTGTTTTCGCGCCCTCAGTCGGAAGCCGGACGGCATATGTTTCGCGGTTCCTTGAAGCATTTTACCGAATTGCCCACCGGGCGGCTGGTGCGGGTAATCTTTGACGGCAAAGCGGTGTACGAACCGGTCATCGCCAACCTCATCATCGAGCAGGGCGCACCGGTTTCCATCATCAGCGGGCAGATGGACACCGTGGCCGGGGAAACCCGGGGCCAGCTGGTTTTGCAGCTACCTGCGGACGCGGCGCTGAGCGACCGGATGATAGAGTCCCTTCGCGGGCACAACCTGGGCGTCGAGGAGGTCGTCGAATGAGCGCGTGGTTTGTTGCGAACGAGGCGCTATTGCGCCTTTTGCTTTCGGGCCTCTGGGAAACGCTGCAGATGACACTGCTGGCGTCGTTTTTCTCCTATCTATTGGGTTTGCCGCTGGGCGTACTGCTCGTGGCGACGGACAAGGGCGGCATCCGGGAGAACAGCGCGTTCAATCAGGTGCTGGGTGCGCTGGTCAACATCCTGCGCTCGGTGCCCTTCCTGATCCTCATTCTGATGCTGTTCCCGGTGACCCGCGTGGTGATGGGCACCACCATCGGCACCCGCGCGGCCATCTTTCCGCTGGTGATCAGCGCGTTCCCCTACATTGCGCGCATGGTGGAATCCTCGCTGCGCGAGGTGGACGGCGGCGTGATCGAGGCGGCCCAGTCGATGGGCGCAACCCCCTTCCAGATCATCTACAAAGTGATGCTGCCCGAGTCCTTCCCCTCCCTGCTCAACGGCCTGGCCATTTCCATGACCACCATTCTGGCCTACACGGCGATGGCGGGCGCGGTGGGCGCGGGCGGCTTGGGCAAGATTGCCATTGATTACGGCATGTACCGCTTCGACATGCAGAAGCTCTACACCGCCAGCGCGCTCTTGGTCCTATTGGTTCAGGTCATCCAGGTGTTTGGAACCGGAACCTCCAGCATGATCGACAAGCGCAGGAAGTAGGCCCTGTCCCATTTTCCATCTTTTTGAAATAATGCGGCGGCTTCCATTCGGCGCGCACATTATAGCGTGGCGAAAGCTTACGCGACCCCAGCGCGGTGCGCAGGATCGCAGGCCGGTTCCTATATTCCGCCGGTCCTGCAGGAAAGGAGAGGTACCCCATGAAGAAACTTGTTAGCCTTCTCGTCGCCCTTGCACTCGTCTTAGGTGTTTCCGGTATGGCCATGGCAGAGAAGCTGGTCATCGGGGCAACCCCCACGCCGCATGCCGAAATCCTGGAGCTGATCAAGGACGACCTGGCGGCCAAGGGCATTGATCTGGAAATCGTCGTCTATACCGAGTACACCACGCCCAACATGGCGTTGTCCGCGGGCGATTTGGACGCCAACTACTTCCAGCACATCCCCTACATGGAAGCCTACAACGCCTCCGTGGATGACGATCAGAAGCTTGTGGCGGCGATCGGGGTGCATTACGAGCCCTACGCGCTCTACCCCGGCAAGGCCAAGACGCTGGATGAGCTGAAGGACGGCGCCACCATCACCGTCACCAACGACCCGTCCAACGAGGCGCGGGCGCTGATGCTGCTGGAGAGCGCGGGCCTGATCAAGTTGAAGGAAGGCGCGGGCCTGGCCGCGACCATCTCCGACATCGCCGAAAACCCCAAGAACCTGAACGTCATGGAGATCGAGGCGGCCCAGCTGCCTCGCACACTGCAGGATGTGGACATGGCGGTCATCAACGGCAATTTTGCGCTGGACGCTGGCCTCAATCCGACCAAGGACGCGGTGTTCGTTGAGCCCTCCGACGGCGAAGCCGCCAAGACCTACACCAACTACGTCGTAGTCCGCGCCGCCGATAAGGACAAGCCCTGGGTGGAGACACTGCGCCAGGCGCTCCAGTCCCAGAAGGTCTATGATTTCATTCTGAACAACGACGACTACAAGGGTGGCGTGATCCCGGCGTTCACGCTGGGATAGCATTCTTCTCGACCACGGAAGAACCCGGTCGGCATCGCCGACCGGGTTCTTCGTTTATTCGGGATGTTTAGGCCTTCTTGGCGTTCTTCTCCATGATGGCCGCATGCGCCGCCGCGAGACGGGCGATCGGTACGCGGAACGGAGAGCAACTGACATAGTCGAGGCCCGCGTTGTGGCAGAAGATGACGGAGGACTGATCGCCGCCATGCTCGCCGCAGATGCCCAGCTTGATGCCCGGACGGGTCTTGCGGCCCAGTTCGGCCGCCATCTTGACCAGCTTGCCGACGCCGTTCTGGTCCAGGTGCTGGAACGGATCGGACTCGAAGATCTTCTTGGTATAATACGCCTCCAGGAACTTTCCGGCGTCGTCGCGGGAGAAGCCGTAGGTCATCTGGGTCAGGTCGTTGGTGCCGAAGGAGAAGAACTCGGCCTCGGTGGCGATCTCGTCGGCGGTGATGGCCGCGCGCGGGATCTCGATCATCGTGCCCACCTTGTACTCGATCTTTACGTTCTTCTCGGCCATGACCTGCTCGGCGGTCTCGACGACGATCTTGCGGACGTAGCCCAATTCCTTGACGTCGCCCACCAGCGGAATCATGATCTCTGGGTGGATGTCATAGCCCTTCTCGGCGCGCACTTCGATGGCGGCCTCGATGACGGCGCGGGTCTGCATTTCGGCGATTTCCGGATACGTGACCGCGAGGCGGCAGCCGCGGTGGCCGAGCATCGGGTTCAGCTCGTGGAGATAGTCGATCTTGGCCGTCACGGCGTCGGCCGTGGTGTTCAGTTCGCGGGCGATGGCGGCGATCTCATCCTTCATGGACTTGGCGGGCAGGAACTCGTGCAGCGGCGGATCGAGGTAGCGGATGGTCACCGGGCGCTCGCCCATGACCTCGTAAATGCCCTTGAAGTCGCCCTTCTGCAGGGGCAGGAGCTTATTCAGCGCGGCGCGGCGCTGGACCTCGGTGTCGGCCAGGATCATCTCGCGCACGGCGGCGATGCGGTCCGCCGCGAAGAACATGTGCTCGGTACGGGTCAGGCCAATGCCCTCCGCGCCGAATTTGATGGCGACCGCCGCGTCGTGGGGCGTGTCGGCGTTGGTGCGAACCTTAAGGCGGCGGACTTCGTCGGCCCAGCCCATGAGGGTGGCGAAGTCGCCGGACACGTCGGCTTCAACGGTCGGGATCAAACCCGCATAAACGTTGCCGGTGGAGCCGTCGATGGACAGGAAGTCGCCTTCCTTGAAGCACAGTTCGCCGACGCCCAGCGCCTTGTCTTCTCCGTCAATGCGCAGTTCGGAGCAGCCGGCTACGCAGCAGGTGCCCATGCCGCGGGCGACGACCGCCGCGTGAGAGGTCATGCCGCCGCGCCCGGTCAGGATGCCCTGGGAGTGGTTCATGCCCTCGATGTCCTCCGGCGAGGTTTCCAGCCGGACGAGCAGCACCTTCTGGCCGCTTTTCGCGGCGGTGACGGCTTCGTCGGCGGTAAAGTAAATCTGTCCGCAGGCGGCGCCAGGAGAAGCGGGCAGACCCTTGGCGATGGGCTTTGCGGCCTTGAGCGCCTTCGGGTCAAACTGCGGGTGCAGCAGCGCGTCCAGCTGACGCGGCTCGACCATCATCACGGCCTCTTCCTTGGTGCGCATGCCCTCGCTCACCAGGTCTACCGCAATCTTGAGCGCGGCTGCGGCGGTGCGCTTGCCGTTTCTCGTCTGCAGCATGTAGAGCTTGCCGCGCTCGATGGTGTACTCCATGTCCTGCATGTCGCGGA
>CALGYL010000332.1 GCA_937934775.1 uncultured Clostridia bacterium | reverse complement strand
GGATGCGTATTCCGGCGGACTTGAACGGAAAAACGGAAAACACTTGAACACAAGAACGGAAAGACTTGAACACTCTGCCGCAAGAAGGATTGCCCCATAGTATACTCGTTCATTGCAGGTTGCGCAAGCAGGGGATGCGCCCGGAGGGCGCGGTGGTGGGCGCGTCAGCGCCGGGGGATCCCGTCCTCAAATTGCCGCAAGGCAAGCGTCTTTCTCATGGAGTCACCGGTTAGATTGTACTTGTAGGCGTTGTGCACCAGCCGGTCCAGGGTGGCGTCAGCCAGCGTCGGATCTGGAAAGAGCTCATGCCAGGAAGACGGCGGGAGCTGGCCTGAAATCAACGTGGATGCCCGGCCGTAGCGGAGTTCGGCGAGTTCCATCACTTCGTGGCATTCGTCCATGGAGAACGGCTTCATCCCCCAGTCGTCCAGGATCAAGAGAGGCACCTTCGCCAGCCGCCTTCTGAACGAAGAATATGAGCCAGAGGCGCGCGCATCCTCGAGGCTGAGGAAAAAGTCACTGGTGCGGATGTAGCGGACGGCCATGCCCAACTGGCAGGCGCAGCGCCCCAATGCGCAGGTAAGGTACGTCTTGCCGACACCGGTCTGGCCGGATAGGATCACGTTCTGCTTCTTCTGGATGTAGGAGCAGTCGCTGAGCCGCAGAACGTCGTCCTTCGTGATTCCGCGCTTGTCGTGGTAGTCAATGTCTTCCACGGCGGCGGGGAAGCGGAACTCTGCCTGCCGGACGAAACGCTCAATTCGGCGCCCGCGCTTTGCCAGCCACTCGGCGTCAACAAGCATGCCGAAACGTTCCTCGAAGGAGAGGCCCTGCATGCCCGGCTGCTCCTGCAGCCATGCGAGCTTGTCGGCCATGGCGGTGAGCTTCATCTCCCGGAGCTTGTGATGCGTCGCCTTGTCAAGCATTCACATCACCCCCGTAATAGCTGCCTCCGCGCAGGTTTTCGTGCCGGATTGGCGCGGACGGTCTTTTGCTTCGTTCCGAGGCCATGCGCTTGAACAGCATGCTGAAGTATTTGTAGGTGAACACATTCTTTTCCTTCGCCGAACGACACACGGCCTCCATGCCGGCGGCGGACAGCGATTCGCCCATGCGCAGGACACCCGCACACGCCTTGAACGCCTGCTCCGGATGCTCCCGCCTGTGGATGAGGAAGCGGATGTAGGTCAGGGTGTCGGGGCCGAACTTCCGGGCCCACGCTTCAAACCGTTCCGGCGTCCAATCCGTCATGGCGCGATGGTTGGACGGCATGTGCTCCGGCAGGGTGACGTACCGAACCTGGCTCGCACAGCTGCGAATGTGGGACGCGATCCGCTCGTGCTCGCTGAAAACCTCAATGGCATTGGCCGTGGCCCGCAAGTCCAATTGCTTGCCCGCGTAGAGGTAGGGAACGCTGTAGAAATGTCCGTCATACTGGACATGGTAGTCCATGCCCGCCCGGACCTGTTTCCAGTCCGCGCATTCATAGCGGGTGGGTGGCAGCGGACGTAACTGGGGCTGTTCCGTCTCCTTGAAAACGGACAGCCTGCTCCCCGGAAGCTTCTGGAACGGCTTGCGGTTCACTTCCTCCAATTCGTCGCGTACAGCCTCCCACACCTCGTCAAAGCCATGAAACTGTCGGTTCCTGAGTTTGGCGATGATCCACCGCTCGGCGATCTGTACGCCCGTTTCCACCGGCGCCTTATCCTTCGGCTTCCGAACACGCGCCGGAACGATCGCCGCCCCGTAGTGCCGCGCCATGTCCGCATATGTCCGGTTCGCTTCCGGGTCGTGCGAATCTATCTTTGAAACGGCGGTCTTTGCATTGTCTGGCACGATGATCTTGGGAACGCCCCCAAAGTACTCAAACGCGTGGACGTGCGCGTCGATCCATGCCTGCTGTGCCATGTCCCGGAACGGCTCGACGTACAGGTACGAACTCGCCGGAAGCGCCCCCACAAACAGATAGACTGGGTGCTTCTCGCCGACTCCGTCTGTATACGACATGGTGTCACCCGCCCAGTCCACCATGACGCGCTCGCCCGCCTTGTAGATCTTGCGCATGTACACATCGTTCATCTTCCTGAACGCCCTGTACCGCGTACAGAACTGTGTGAACATCAGTCCGTCCGGGTGTTCGGTCTTGTACTCCTCCCAAAGCAGCGTCAGCGTGACGCCCTTCTTCTGCATCTCCCGGTGGACGTACTCCATGTCCGGTTCGGCGTATTTCTGATACCCATCCTTCTCTACCGGCGGGTACAGGATGCTGCCCAGTTCCTTGTTGTTCAGCTTCACAGGGTAGCTGATCCCCGCCGCCCGCGCTCTTGCCAGAATCCCGGATACCGTCCCCAGCGACACCTTTACCGAATCTGCAATCTCGCGTTGACTCAGTCCTACCTCGAAGTGCTGCTGTAGAATTTCCCGTGCCTTGTCCATCCCCGTTCTCCTCATTCCGCTTTCCTCCGCTTTTGTACTGGCGGAAGAATAGCTGTATTTCCAGCTCGCGGCAAGAGGTGTTCAGGTATTTCGTTCCGGCGTTCAGGTGTCCCGTCCCGCCGTTCAAATACCGCCGTTCTTGCGTTCAAGTACGACCGTCGCGGCGTTCAAGTATTCCCGGAATTGGCGTTCAAGTGTTGCCGAAATATGCAGG
>CALGYL010000331.1 GCA_937934775.1 uncultured Clostridia bacterium | reverse complement strand
AATACTACCATTGTAAATTCTACGCGTCAAGCGAAATGGTGGACATTCCCGGTGCATTTCGTTAAGGAGCGCACGCATTCTTAAAATTGTCCACCCGGCGCGCAAGGATCGGTATCACACCTTGACGGCAACGTCCGCGCCCTTGCGCAGGAACACCGGGATGGTGGTCAGCGGCGCCTCGGCGGAAACCGTCTGGCCGCCCGCATATTCCTTGCCTGTGTGGGACTCGGTCCAGGTCTCGCCCTCCGGCAGATAGACCGGCCGGGATCTGAGACCCAGTTCCATCACCGGCGCAACCAGAATGTCCGGTCCGAACATGTACTGGTCTTCGACAGCCACGGCTTTTTCGTCCTTCGGGAAGTCGTAGAACAGCGGGCGCATAACCGGGGCGCCCTCGTCCGCCGCCTGGCGCATGATCTTCTCGACGTAGGGCCGCATGTCCTCGCGCAGGAACAGGTACTTCTTCAGGATTTCGTAGGCTTCCTCGCCATAGCTCCACACCTCATTGGGTCCGCCGGTATCCGCCTTGACCGGGTTGGCCGAAGGCTCGCCGTTCTTGCGGTAGCCATGCAGACGCATCACCGGGCAGAACGCGCCGAACTGGAACCAGCGCACCAGCAGTTCCCGGTAGTCCGGGTCGTTCTGGTCGCCGCCGTGGAAGCCGCCGATGTCGGTGGTCCACCAGGGGATGCCCGCCATCGCCATCGAAAGGCCGATGGCGAACTGCTCGCGCAGGGTGCGGAAGGTGGTGTCGATGTCGCCCGACCAGACCAACGCGCCGTAGCGCTGAGAGCCCGCCCACGCGCAACGCAGAAGGTTCAGCGGATTTTCCATGCCCGCCGCCTTCATGCCGTCGTAGAACGTCTTGGCGTAGAGGGCCGGGTAGACGTTGCCCACCTGCAGGACCGAACCCAGGTGGTAGCGGTAGTGGTCAAAGTCGTAGACCTTGCACTCCGGCTCGGCCTCGTCCAGCCAGAACACGCGCACGCCCTTGTCAAAGTAGTTGCGCTTGGCGACCTGCCACACGAAATCGCGCGCGCCGGGGTTGGTGGCGTCAAAGGGAATGGTGTTGCCACAGAAGTCCATCGAATAGCGAACGCCCCGCTCGCTCCGGGCCAGGTATCCCTTTTCGAGCATTTCCGGATAGTTTTCGCTGCGCGTATCCACGAAGGGCCAGATGGACACCATCAGCTCCGCGCCCGCCTCGTTGACTTCGCGGACCATGGCCTCCGGGTCCGGGAATTCGTCATAATCGAAGCGCCAGTCGCCCTGCAGCGGCCAGTGGAAGAAGTCCACCACGATCACGTCCAGCGGCAGGCCGCGCTTCTTGTGCTCCCGGAGGATGCCCAGAAGCTCGTCCTGGGTGCGGTAGCGCAGCTTGCACTGCCAGAAGCCCATGCCATAGTCGGGCATCATGGGGCTGTGACCGGTGGCGTCGGCGTAGGCATGCTCGATTTCGGCGGGGGTTTCGCCCGCGGAGATCCAGTAGTCCAGCGCCTTGGTGGAGCGGGCCTGCCACTCGGTCATGTTCTTGCCGAAGGAAACGCGGCCCACCGCCGGATTGTTCCACAGGAAGCCGTACCCCTTGGTGGAGACGTAGAAGGGCACCGATGCCTGAGAATTGCGGTGCGCAAGTTCCAACACGCAGCCCATCTTGTCCAGACATCCGTCCTGATACTGGCCCATGCCAAAGATCTTCTCGCCGGGGTTGGGCTCAAAGCGCATGTTCAGCGCGTAATCGCCGCCGGTGATGGGCACAAAATCCCGTCCCTTGACCTCCAGCGCGCTGACCACGGCAAAGCCGCCGCCTTCGCGGGTGCGCCACTGTTCCTCCAGCAGCTTTTCACCCTTCTGATTGTAGAAGCTGACGCAGCCGCCGTCGGCGATCTTCGCCGTAATCTTGCCGTTCCGGATCGACGCCGTCTGCCCTTCAATGATAATCTCCGCGTCGCCGGACTCCGGGGCGATCAGCGCCCAGTCCTCCGCAGGCATTTCCGCCTGGCACGTCGCTCTGACGCGCAGGCTGTCCGTTCCCCACGGCTCGATCCACAGCTTTTCATAATCGCTCTGGCGAACCAGCCGCGCGCCTTCCCGGCTAAAAATTGCCACCCATACCGCCTCCCTACTGATGATTCGGATGATTTTAGTATAACGGCGAGGCCCGATGCTTGTAAAGCGGGCATCGCCGTTTCGCATCACAAAGCCGTTGGACTTTTTTACAATCAATGCACATTTTGCCTTCCGGCTTCGTGCTATCCGCTGATTTGATGGATTTTTCTGGACTCTTCCACCGCCGGCCCAACTACCGACATGCACGGATTCCATGAAAAAACGCCCCGGGTCCCTGAATGGGCCGGGGCGATCACAGTGGTATTAAGCAGTCTTTCGCGCGTTGGGCCGGTTGTACAGGTAAGGCACCAACACGGTCGCAATGTTTCTGTGGCGCACCAGGTTGCGCTCGATGAAGAAGGTGGTCTGGTTGTGGTAGATGGCGTCGCGCCAGCCGCTGCCCACGAACTTGGTCAGAACCACGGTCAGCACCTGACCTTTGCCGACGTCGGCCTCCCGCTGGCTCAGGTACTTCTCCAGCGGCGGCATGATCTGCCGGTAGGGCGCGTCCAGAATGGTCAGCGGGAGCGGAATGCCCAGTTCCTCCCACTGCTTGACCAGCTTTTCGGTGTGGCGCGGCGTTGTGGAGATGTGCACCGGCGTAACGGCGGAGGAGATCTCCAACGCGCAGTTGAGCGTTTTGAGCGAAGCGCGGTTGAGGTTGTGGACCAAGACCACACAGGGCACCTTGTCGCTGCCGTGCGCGCCCGGAAAATGGTAATCATACCCTTCCAGGTTGATTTCTTCAAAGAAATGGGTGTAATGGCGGTGGGTAGTCGCCATAAACCACATGATTGATGGCACCACAACCAAAAGGAACCACGCGCCTTCGTGGAACTTGGTGGTAAACACCACCACCGTACCCACGCCGGTAACCAGCGCGCCGATGCCGTTGATGATGGACTTATAATGCCAGCCGGGGCTCTTCTCCTTGAACCAGCGGGTAAAGATGCCCGCCTGGGACATCGTAAAGGAGATGAACACGCCCACCGCGTAGAAGGGGATCAGCCGGTGGGTGTCGGCGTCAAATACGATGATCAGAAACCCTGCCGCGAAGAAGATGAACATGATGCCGTTGGAGAAGCTCAATTTGGTGCCGCGCTGCCCGAACTGGTGCGGCATGTAGTGATCCTTGGATAGAAGCGACAGAAGAAGCGGCAGATCGCTGTAGGCGGTGTTGGCCGCCAGCATCAGGATCAAGGAGGTTGTGACCTGCAGCGCGTAGTAAAGGAAGCCGTTTCCGAACACGGCGTTGCCAAGCTGCGACATGACGGTGGCGCCCTCTACCGGCATGACCTTCAGGTGCGACGCCAGCAAGCTCGCGCCGCCAAACAGGAACAGCGACAGGCCGCACAGCATGTACAAAACCTTCTGCGCCGTGCGCGAGGAGGGTTCCCGGAAGTTCGGGATGGCGTTCGAAACCGCCTCCACACCCGACAGCGCCGAGCAGCCAGACGAAAACGCTTTCAGAAACAGGAACAGCGTCACGCCCGACAGCGCCTGCTTTGGGAATTCCATCAGCTGGGCATCTGTGTACTGGATCTGGGGAAGATTCCCCTGCACCATGCGGAAGAAGCCTACAATGATCATGACCGCCATCGTCAGGATAAACAGGTAGGTCGGCACGCCGAAGATCTTGGAGGATTCGCTGATGCCGCGCAGATTGTCCAGCGTGATCAGCGGATGCAAAAGAGCGATATGAGCACCTCAAGCCCGTGCAGCGACGGAACCGCCGCCACAAGGGCCGCTGTTGAGGAGGAGATCGAAACCGCGACCGTCATCACGTAGTCGACCATCAGGCAGGCAGCAGCCAGGAGCGCCGCGCCGTTTCCAAAATTCGCCTTGGAGACGATGTAGCAGCCGCCGCCGTTGGGATAATGCTTGATGATCTGCGAATACGAGACCACCAGCACCAGAAGAAGCGCCAGGATCGGTATGCTGACCATCCCCACATAGTGGGTGGCCGCAATGCCCAGCACCGGCGCCAGCGCCATCAGGATTTCCTCAACGGCATAGGCCACGGAAGAAAGCGCGTCGCTGGCCATGATCGGGAGGCCCCAGAAGCTCGACATCTTTTCGTGGCTCAGGCGGTCGTTGCCCAGCTCTTTGCCCAGCAGGATGCGTTTGATCTGATCGATTTGACTCATCTGTGATTCCTCTTGCGCTCGTAGTGGATGGGGGAAACGGCATCCGCCGCGGGCACCGGCCCAGGATACCCACGCATTATAGCACCGCACAGGTACAATTCCAACGGTGTATTTGCGTTAAGTGCGGCCGAATTATTTCGTCCGATGGCGAAAAAACGGTTTATCTGTGCCGTCATTGCCCCCGCGCGGAAAATTCCATCCAAAACATACCTGCGGCTACGCCGGACTTGACAGTTTTGCCTGCCGGTCGCACCCATCCAAACTGCAGTCTCCAGAAAACAGTGGTTGATTCGGTGTCACCTTATCCTAAAGGAAAACATGAATCACTCCAAAGCGCCAAGGGGTTTTCGATGCAGAACAA
>CALGYL010000330.1 GCA_937934775.1 uncultured Clostridia bacterium | reverse complement strand
GCCGAAGAGGGACGGGTCTCCTGTGTGCAGCCGAACGACCACATGGTCCGGCCCCTCCCGCCGTGCCATGGCCGAAACGACTTCGGGCAGCGTCATGGAAGCGCTGTCAAGCGTTTCGCAGCCCGGAGGGCAGGCGTCAAGGAGCGCCGGGTTGACCAGCGAACCCGCGTAGACCACAAGACACGCTCTTTCAAGAAGCGCCTGCCCCCGCACCGTGATCAGGTCCACAGCGCCCGGTCCCGCCCCGACAAAGTAGATCATGATTCGCCCTCCCAATCCGCGGAAAACAGGAACACCGGGTTTTGCGCCTTCAACAAGCGGTACGCACCCGCCTGCTCCAGACGGCTGACCGATACCTGCGCCGCCTCCAGATTCTTCCAGGTTGACAGCCGCATGGTGAGCGCATGGGCGCTCTCCAGCGTCACCGCCGTGGCCGCCAGCCGGAGCGGCGCGCCCAGACGTTCGAGGTGCGAGAGAATTTGCTCCATCCCGCCGCCGCTGCCGCCCAGAAACACGTGGGTGGGTGCGGGGAGCCCGAAAAGCGCTTCCGGCGCGCAACCGGGGATGATGCGCAGATTGGTTACAAAGAACTTCCGCGCGTTCTGGCGGACGAGATCAAGCGCGTCCGCGTCCCGCTCCACCGCGTACACTTCGCCCTCGGGACATTGCCGGGCGCATTCCACCGACACACTGCCGGTGCCCGCGCCCACATCCCACACCACCGAACCGGGCTGTAAGCGCAGCGCCGAAACCACCAGCTGGCGGATCTCCCGCTTGGTCATCGGCGTCCTGCCGCGGCCAAATTCGTCGTCCGGAATGCCGACCGGAGGCAGTCCTTTGGCCGGAGAGGGATTGTACACCCGCGCCACGCACAAGGGATCGAACGCCTCGCCTTCCAGCGCCTCCGGGGATCCCATGATCAACCGCGCATCCGGATGGGTCAGCTTTTCACCGGCGGCAACCGAAACGCCTGTGATTCCGCTTTCCCGGAGCGCCGCGCACAGCCAGGCCGGACCGCGCGTCCGGTCGCAGAACAGAAAGGTGCGCTCGTGGGTGCGGACGGCGTGGGCCAGCGCGCTTTCAGACAGCGACCGCCCGTGGGCGCTCAGAACGGCGGCGTCCTGCCAGGGCTCCTTCAATAAGGCGCACAGCGCCTGCAGCGCGCCGACGCCCGGGATGACCGAAAGGTTCTCCCGGCCAAAAGCGCCGGCGAGCGCGGGCAGAAGGCTGTACAGCGCGGGATCGCCCGTCACCAGTACCGCCACCCGCGCGCCCTGCGCCCAAAAGGCCCGCATTTCCTCCATCGCCCGCTCCAGCGGCTCCAGCGCCCGCAGCTTTTCGCCCGCAAGATACGCGTGCCGGGCGGCGGCGAAGACCACGTCCGCGCCTTTGATCGCTTCCCGCGCTTCCTGGGTGACGCATTCTTCCGCGCCCGGCCCCGCGCCGATCACCTGTATCAACCGCATGTCTCCTCCAAAGAAAAAAACCCCCTTGCGCATGCAAGGAGGCATATCGATTCACATTGTCCCGCGTCAAAAGACGCGACCGCTCTGCGATCTCGGCATGTCGTTCTCCGTTGCCCAAGAACTATCCGACAGTAGAGCAGGCAGGTCTCCTGACTTATGACTGGCGGCGCGCCGCCCGCGAGGACGCCTTCTCAAGCTTTCGGCTCAATGGCTTTTTGTCCCCGCACCCGTCAAATACAGTAATGGCTGTTGTACCGGATTCAAACCGGTTTCCCATTTCGTCCGCCGGGCTGACGCCCAAAGCGGAACCATGCTCTCGTTATTCAGTTGTAAAACATATTATGGCATATCCGCGGGCAAAAGTCAAACGTTTCTCACCGGCGCCGTCCGCTCCGGTTATGGCAGGATGTTGCCCGCCGCCAGAAAGATTTCGTACCACTCCTCGCGGGTGAGCCGAAGATCGGCCGCCTTCGCGCAGTCCAGCAGGCGCTCCACGTTCATGGTGCCGGTCACGGGCTGCAGGTTGGCCGGGTGCCGAAGAAGCCACGCCATCGCGATGGTGGTGCCGCTCACGCCGTACCGCGCGGCAGTTTCGTCAATCTTCGCGTTCAGCGCGGGGAATTTCTCGCTGCCCAGGAACACGCCTTCAAAAAATCCAAACTGGAAGGGCGACCAGGGCTGAATGGTGATGTCGTTCAGGCGGCAGAAGTCCAAAATGCTCCCGTCCCGGTTCACGGCCCAGTCGTCCTGCATGTTGACGTGCATCCCCTGGGAAATCATGTTGGCGTTGGTGATGCTCATCTGCAGCTGATTGGCCGCGATGGGCTGCCTGACGCACTTTTTCAGCAGCTGAATCTGCATGGGGTTCTGGTTGGACACGCCGAAATGCAGGACCTTCCCGCTGCCCTCCAGGATGTCGAAGGCCTCTGCGACCTCCTCCGGTTCCACCAGCGCGTCGGGCCGGTGCAACAGCAGCACGTCCAGGTACTCGGTCCTCAGCCGCTTCAGGATGCCGTCCACCGACCGAAGGATGTGGTCCTTGGAGAAATCGAACGCGACGCCCTTCCGGATGCCGCACTTGGACTGCAGGATGACCTTCTCCCGCACCGCGCCGTTCATGTTGATCGCGTCGGCGAAGATCTCCTCGCACGCGCCGTCCCCATAGATGTCCGCGTGATCGAAAAAATTCGCGCCCGCGTCCAGCGCCGCCCCGACAAAATGCTCCGCTTCCGGCTTTGTCAGCCCATTGATGCGCATGCATCCGACCGCGATCACCGGAACACGCAGGCCCGTCGTGCCAAGCTGAATTGTTCTCATGGCAACCCCTCCTTTGCTTGGTGCGGCGTTTCCGTTGCCGCCCCCTCGCGCCGAAAAACCGGAGACACATCCGGCGCGAGGGGCCGAAGCGTTTTGAACGCCTCTATTTCGCCAGCTTGTAGATCTCCAGAACATCCTGCCAGTACAGCTTCTTCAGGCCGCCGATGGGCTGCTCGTCGCCGAATTCGGCGCCGGTCGCCTTCTTCGCCATCAACTCCAGCCTGCTCTCGTCGATGCCCAATTCCTTCAGGGTGGCGGGAAGCCCCATCTTCCGGAAGAATTCGCGCAACCGCGCGATGCCCTCCTGGACGATCGCGTCCGGGTCTCGGAAGCTGCCCGTCACGCCCATCACGTTAATCGCGAACTGCACGAACATGTTCACGTTGTCCCGGTAGACATACTGCATCCAGGCGGGGGTCAACACCGCCAGGCCCGCGCCGTGAGCCACGTCGTACAGGGCGGACAGCTCATGCTCCATCCCGTGGCAGGCCCAGTCCTGGGCACGGCCCATGCCCACGAGGCCGTTGTGGGCGACGGTTCCGCCGAACCCGACCTCGCACCAGGCGTCGTAGTTCTGCGGATTGGCGAGGACGAGGGGCGCGTTTTTCATGATGGTTCTGAGTACCGCTTCGCACAGGCCGTCCGTCAGGTCGGTCTGGGTGGTGTTGGTAAAATAGCGCTCGAAGACGTGGCTCATCATGTCCGCCACGCCGTTTGCGATCTGGTTTTTCGGCAGGGTGAAGAACAGCTCCGGGTCCATGATGCTCAGAAGCGGCCTCAGGCGCGGACTGCCGTAGCCATACTTAAGCTGCTTCTCCTCATTGGTGATGACGGTATCGCCGCTGGCCTCGCTCCCGGCCGCCGGGATGGTCAGAATCGTGGCCACGGGAAGCGCCTTCTCGATCTCCTTGCCTTCCTCGTAGATCTCCCAGACGTCCCCGTCATAATACACGCCCATCGCGATGGCCTTGGCCGAGTCGATGGCGCTGCCGCCGCCCACGGCGAGGATCAGATCGACGTTCTCCTTCCGGCACAGCGCGATGCCCTCGTGTACCAGCTTCAGCCTGGGGTTGGGCACGACGCCGCCCAGCTCGACAAATTCCACGCCGCTCTCCTTCAGCGAGGTCGTGACCGCGCCGTACAGGCCGCTCTTTTTGATGCTGCCGCCGCCGTAGTGGAGCAGCA
Source organism: uncultured Clostridia bacterium (assembly GCA_937934775.1). Classification (GTDB taxonomy): domain Bacteria; phylum Bacillota; class Clostridia; order Christensenellales; family Aristaeellaceae; genus JAEZHK01. The sequence goes on along the minus strand of CALGYL010000330.1, from coordinate 13,400 downwards.
CCTTTCGCGCGTGGGGTTTGAGCAGATCACCGATCTGCCCGACCGTGTCCCTTCCAAATAGGATTCGCGCCGGCGAATAGAAATCAAAATTGAGCATGAATCTTTCTCCTTTCTCGTTCCAGAAATGCGCCCGGGCAAGCGTCGGTCCTGCGCCAAGCCGTTATGGAAACATCAAGCGCGCGATCTCCGCGGCCTTCGGCACAGTTTTCCCCGCTCTAGCCTTCAAAAACCCGTTTGCGCATGCCCAGCCGCCTTGTCCCATGGAATATTATAAAGGTTCAGCTTAACTTTAAGTCAATAGGCAGAATGAGAATTCCGCGCGCCGAAACCGCTGTGCAAAACGAGCGGACGCACACCCGGCCCGCAGTAAAGCGAAGCCGCCGGTTATCACCAGCGGCACGGACAGTCAACAAAGCCTCGTTCCGCTTCATTCGCCTCCGCGACCTGCGCACGGGAAACGCGCTTCTACCATCAGTGCGCGTATTGATGATAGAAACTGCACCAACAGTCCGTGCGCCGCATGGAAATACGGCAGGACTTCAGGCGCGCGAAGCGCTTCTTCCATCGCATCAAAACGATACAGGTTTATTGATGCTTAGCATCGTTCCCGGCGCATGCACACGCGCCGGGAACGATGGTTGTATACGAATGAAGCATTTCAGCCGACTCAGGTCCTCACGAAACCGCCCGCATGACGCGCCGTCATCCATGGCGCGGCTTTCGCGTGTTCTTGTCGGCATACATCCTCCGGTCGATCACCTTGTAGAGCGACGCCGCCTGCCGCCCAATGGACGGATGGTACACCGCCCAGCCCATGCTGAAATCCATCTGGTAGGGCTTGTCGTCCCGATTGAAATCCGATAGGCTGTCGCGGATCCTTTGCACGGTCTCCTCCACGGCCGCCAGATCGCCTGTGTCCAGCACAATACAGAATTCATCCCCGCCATAGCGCGCGATGAAATCCGTCCGCCCCACCGAATCCCGCAGGATGCGCACGGCGCTCACCAGCGCCGCGTCGCCCTCGTAGTGGCCGATGCGGTCGTTGATCGCTTTGAAGTTGTCGATGTCCAGAAGAATCGCGGAGAAGCTCCTTTGAGCGGTGGCACCGTCGATCCTGCGCTGCACGTAGCTGTCCAGCGTCCGGCGGTTGAAGGCGCCGGTCAGATAGTCCTTGTCCATATTGCGGTTTTGAATGTTCGCAAACACAACCTGCGCGGCAAACGTAATGCCCAGAAGCGAAAAGGGCAGGCCGAAAACGAAGGATTGCAAGATGAGCCCTATCAGCGGCGGAACCATAAAGAGCGCGAGCGTTGTAAAGTAGGTCGCTTCAATTTTCTTCTTCTGGCTGAACAGGAACCCCTCAATGATCGCCATCATGGCGAACAGGAGCGCCATCGGAATCATGAACAGCGGGCCGCGATGGTACTGCCCGTCGCTGTCAAAAAAGAAAATCCGGCCGGTAAACGCCGTGGAAATCACCAACGCTGCACACACCGCGGTTATGATCCACAGGGTGATGTTCAGACCGCGCTTGCGTTTGGGGTCGGGATCCGATATCTGTTCGCAGACGTACTGAAAGAAAATGGGAAGCAGCAGCGTATTGGATAGAATCTCCAGAAAGTTGCCCGCCGCCTCGAAAGGGAAAAACCAGCCGGGGCCTGCGTCGACGCTGCTCAGGATATCCCAGACAAACGCGAAAAGAGAGATCACGAGCATCCACAAAAAGTGCTTTTCCTGCCCCGCGTGCACCTTGCGCCGTCGGTTTTCCATAAGGATCAGGAAGCCCAACTGCAGCATACAGTAGATGCAGATGCAAAGGTATTGCGGCGAAAACATCCGAATTTCTCCATTTCACCGGTTTAATCGGACCTGTCGCGTTCATTATAACATGCCGCATCAATAAATGGTACGAAAAAACAGACGGCGCGGGCATTCCTTCGAGAAATTGAAGCGAGGGACACTTCGGAATACGCCCTCGGCGTGAAATGCGGCGTTACGCGAACGCGGAGGGCGACACAGCGATACGCGAAAAGACCCGGCGCAACGATGCGCTAATATTTCAAGTTGGTGTAATTCATGTTTTGGATTGGCGTCAAACGCCTCGCCTGTCTGTAGATCGTCGCGGAAGCGCGATCGGCCCATTCCGTTTGACATGAAGCAAAAGCGGCAAAAGAAAAGTCCCCGAAAACGCAATGTCTTCGGGGACTTTCTGTGGCGGAGGAGGAGGGATTCGAATTATACTCGGCTCAATAAACAGGGGCGAACCGAGAGAAACCGTGATGCTGAAATGCCTGGGCTTCGAGGGTTTCCGCGGGCCATTGAGCAACGGCGGAAAAGTGGAGGAAAGGAGAATTGTGGTCAAAACTGTGGTCAGACTTTCGACACTTTCCGCGCGTTTCCGCCCGCGGGATTCAGGTTTATAAAGCGGGTTGTATGGAGGCCTGTGGGGCGCTTGCATAATCCTTCAGATCGCCCCTTGGCGTAAGGCAGCGCGGCGGCCCTTCCGCCGGGCTTCCCAGAGAAGGCGCTTGGCCTCCGGGTCGTTCACCCGCCAGCGCTCGTGCGCCTTTCCCGTCATCCATCCGAGGACGAAAGCGATCTTGAGCGGGTCACTGGGTTGGGCCTGGTGCTCGATCTCCTCCAGCACCCGCGTTATGGTCTCGGGGAGCGGCTGCCGCTTGTCATAGATGCGCAGAGCATCCCGGGCCACAACCGGGGCGAAATCCACTCCCGGGAGCAGGCCGGAAGTCCATCCCTGGAAGAACGCGCCGCCTTTTGCGGCTTGTCGCTGGGCGTACTCGGGATCCCTGACCAATCTCTCAATCTGCATTTGTCCGCCTCTCCTTTCGCTCTTGACGGGCTGGAGGCCCCGCGGTATACTGTCGGTGAGCCTCCAGCCCTTGTGGTTTGGTTGATCGGGTGAAAGCCGTCGCTGTGGAATGTGGGCGGCTTTTACGCTACCAGGAAGCGCCGGGCGGTGGTGGTCTTGGTGAAGCGCTCGGCCACTTCCGGCAGGGCCTTCTTGAGGGCCGCGGCGTCCAGGCGGGCGCTGGTGACGGCCTTCCAGGTGACCTTGAATGCCCCGGCGGTCAGTTCTTCGGCCTCGCCCATGTGGGCCTTGATCTTGTCCTGCGCGGCCTCAATAGCGGCCTCAAGTTCTTCCTGCATCCGGCGAAGCTCCTGCAGCTCCTGGACGGTGGCGACGATTTCCAGCTGTGACATTGTGGGGTTCCTCCTTCGTTTTGATCGGTTGAGGGCGGGGCGGCTTTGCGGCGGCTCTTGGCGTCTGCTCTGGCGGCTGCATCAGGTCCCCGTTGGGCTTCTTGGCTTCTCTCAACCTCTGGACATAGTATAGCACTTCCGTAAGTATATGACAATCGTCAGAATCGCCAAACTTACGGAAGTATATTTGTGTAGTTTTATACTTGCGGAAGTATACACGTTATGCTATACTATGTACAGTGGTAAAGGTGCGTCCAATTTGAGACGCCCGGCATTATTGGGAGGCGGAACCATGGAAAACCAGCAAGGGAAGGCCAGCACGCGCGCAAAGAACAAGTACAAGGCGAAGGCCTATGATCGCATCGAGCTCGTAGTCCCCAAAGGCCAGAAAGCCGCCATCCAGGCCGCCGCGGATCAGGCTGGGGAATCTATCAACGCATACGTAGGCAAGGCCGTACAGGCCCGTATGGGGCTGGAGGAATGGCCGGAAGCACAACCGGAGGAATAGGCCTCCAGCGGCCCGCAGAAGCCTGTAGAGCCGTCTGCGGTGCTGGTGGAACAAACGCCCGCCCCACGGGCCTGAGGTGTAGCGCGGCCCCCAGAAGCTCCGTGCGGGCGGAGGAATAGGCCGCACACACAGCGCATATGCTTCCGTGTATATGCGCTGGCGGTTTCATGTAAATGGTCTTCGAACCAGCGCGCAAGGGGGCGATACGTGTGACAATACCCGAAGCCCACGCCGAGTTTGCGCGGCTGAAAACCCTGGACAAGCCCTTCTTCGCGCCGCGCGATGTCTTCCGCCTCTTGGGCGTCGCCAGCTACTCGATCAACCTGACGGCCTACGAGGACCCCAAATCGCTGGGATACCCCGTGATGCTCTCCGGCCGCCGCGTCCGCATTCCCCGCGCCGCCTTCCTCGAGTACGTCCGGCGGGATGTCCTTGGAGACCCGGAGCACGTTCAGGAGCCTCCAGAAGCCTCGTAGGGCCGTTCTCCGCACTGGAGGCACAAAGTCCCACCCGCTCGGCTGGAGGCGCAGCGCGGCCCCGCGTGAAGGACTACGCTTGCGCGTAGGGGGCTGGAGGAATGGCCAGAAGGAGGATTAACAGCCCATGCCTGACAACATAATCCGGTTACAGGACTTCGACCCGGACAGACCGATCGAATCGTATCCAGAGGGGACGCTGTTCCGGTTGATTGACGATTCGTCACTGGAAGAAGAATTGAAGGAGCTGGAGGCGGCTTGCGGAGGGCAAGAAAAGCAAGTCGAAGAGTGATGCCTTCTGCGGCCCATATGCGCCTCGTAGAGCCTCCGCGTACGTCGGAGAAGCAAACCCATGTCCGCGGTGCTGGAGGCGTTGCACAGCTCCGCGCGGCCGCCAGTGAAACGTGGACAAAGAAGGGAGCGATGCTCACGTGTGGAACTTCGACGAAATGAGCCTGGAGGATTTGACGGAGGCCCTAGAGGATGCGCTCACCGTAATGACAGAGAGATACCAGGAGGCGCGCGCCGGGGAGGCCTGCAGCTACATCAAGGATCCACGCGAGCGGGAATGCTTCGAAGCTGGCCGCGCTCTCGGATACTTCGAGACGCTGGACACCCTGCGCAGCCGCATTCTGATCAACGGCGGCCAGATGGACGAAGTTCCGCCACTGGTCTGAAGCGCGGTGCTGGAGGATCGGTGCGGGAATAGCCGAGCCCCCGCGCGCGTGCGCGCATAGAAGACTTGGGAATATCGGCAAATTGCGAAGAAACTCAGGCGGGATGGGCGTTTTTCTCTGACGCGCTTTGCCAAAATGTGGATAGATTGTGAATTATTGCCGGTTATGCTTGACTTCTACGCCCTCAGGGCATATTATTAGTGCGTGAACCTGCTTCACGTGTTAATCCGCCCTTGGCAGTAAGCCTCCCACAATCAGGGATGCGCCGAACCCAAGGGCTTTTTACTAAGGAGGGAGCACGGTGTCTATCGTTGCGGTTTTGGTTGATGGCGGATTCTATCAGCGTAAGGCGCAGCAACACTGGGGGCTAAAAACACCCGGCGAGCGGGCCGAGGAGCTCATAGACTACTGTAGGCAGCATCTCACAGTACACGACAAGCTATACCGCATATTCTACTACGATTGCCCACCAAGCTCTAAGAAGGTATTCCATCCGCTTTCGCAGCGGCAAATTGACCTCGCGAAGTCACCGCTTTACAAGTGGATGATGGACTTCCAGGAGGAGATGCGCAACAAGAGAAAAGTTGCTCTCCGCCTTGGTGAGTTATCTGAAAACCATATGTGCTACACTATCAATGCGGAGGCAACGAAGAAGCTCTGCAGAAAGGTTATCAAGCTCGAAGACCTGCAGGAGACCGACTTCACTCTGAACATCGAGCAAAAGGGTGTGGACATGCGCATCGGCGTAGATATCGCGTCGATGGCGTATAAAAAGCAGATCAATAAGCTGTTTTTGATCGCGGGCGACAGCGACTTTGTCCCGGCTGCGAAGCTGGCGCGCCGGGAAGGCATAGACTTTGTCCTTGATCCGATGGGCGCGCCGATCCGGCCAAGCCTCAATGAGCACATAGACGGGCTGTACACTCACAGAACATGCCGGCCCACGCAGAGCGTTGCCCCGGAAGAAGCAGAATAGCATGCCCCCGCCTCTCTGCATGAGAACGGCGCGAGGACAGTTCACCGGAGGGGGAAACGTCTTCCCTCTCCGGTGTGTTTGGCGCCGATTTTTGCCGCCATAGAGAGTTGATCGGGGAACTTTTTACGCGCATGAGAGGGACGCGCTTCCTCCAGCATGGCAACGAAACATTTTCAGCCGGGGGGACTACACCCCCCTATGCAATGCCCCGTCTATCGTGCAGATGAAGGCGCTACGGTTCACCGTTCCAGCTATGCCCAGCCTCAGCGTGGGGGCTATGGCTCGCCAGCCTGCACCGTAGCAGGGATCTCGTAGACCGCCCGTGCCCGTTCAATCCTCCACATAGCCGATGCCTCTGTCGAGCTTGTCCAGTCGCTCAGGAAGGCGCCCACGCCCTTGTGCGCGTGAAAGCGCGTCTCTTGGTCGAGGCAGTAAGCCCGGCGCAGCTCGCGCATGTGCCTGTCATGGCGCAGCACCTTCAAGCCGTCGCGCTCCAGCTGTCGTACTCGCTCACGAGAGCAGCCCAGTGCTTCGCCTACGCGCCGTCCGCTCATGCCCTCCAGCTGGCGAAGGCGGACGGCCTCGGCCTGGCGCGCGTTCGGGATCGCGTCCACGGCAACGCGGACGGTGCGCACGATCTCGGCGCGGAGAAGATCCTCGTCGGCATCTGGTAGGCGCTCGTCGGCCAGGAGATCGGCGCGTGTGGTGTCGCCGTCCTCGCCGCCGGGTAGCGGTGCGTCCAGCGATACAGCGCCCAGGTGCGCGCGCTTGCGTGTTCCAGCAATCCCAACAGCCTTGCGCATGGCGTTCCTGACATACGGAACTGCGACGGTGGACCACGCATAGGCGGCGGGGTCCCAGGCATCCACCGCGGTCACTAGGCCAAGATATCCGGCCTGCATCAGGTCGTCCATATCTGAGGCCGGGTCTATCCCGCAGTAGCGCCGGGCCAGCGAGTACAGGAGGCCTCGGTTCTCCGTGTACAGCTCGGCCAGCCTTGACTTGTCACCGGCTTTGATGGCTTCAATCAGTCCATCAGTCATTGACAAAACCTCCCGGAAGCGATATGATGAGGTCAGTAGGGATCCCACCGCGCCGCCTCCGGGGCGGCATTTTTATTCCCCTTCCGGCTCGATGCCAAGCCGGTGGTCGCTGTCCAGCGTGTACCTGGGCTTGCCATCCTCGGCCGCCTGCGCCAGGTTTTGCAGCTCTCGAATGGCATACTTGGGATGGTCGAAGGGGATGCGAAGGGTCTTGAAGCCCTTGAGCCGGAGGAAGAGCGTACTTTCGATCACGTTCGCGCCCTTGTATTCGCCGTGCCGGTGTCCATCGGGATCGTATACAAACATCGGGTATCGTCTCCTTTGCAAGTCGAGTTAGTAAACGGGTATCTGGAGGCACAGCAGGAGGCCGGAGGGCCTCGTGGTCGCTTTGCGCCAGCGCGGGGGCGACGGGCGGCGAAGAGGTGAGAAACGTCCTTGTGAATCGCCCACAGGTTCCCCACTCGTTCCTCCTGTTCAATGGCCAAAACCTTGAATTTGCTGGGTTTTGACGGCTGGTGTAGCCTGATGTAGCCTAAAACCAAAGTTCCTCTTATAAGGACCCCTTTTTTCATTTTAGAAAAGTTTAGAAAGAGGCTACACCAGGCTACACCAGACCGAAAAAAACCGTCATACGCTTCCAAAATCACGCTCCGCGCGCCAGTTGAGGCGGACGCTCAAACCTTGCCACACGATGCCGGATTTATTGCGCGTCTTGGCGTATCCACGGCGTTCAAGCTCGGCAGCGAAGTCATTCCCGCGCCTCACATAGCTGTTTTCCGCCGCGGCCCATTCGCTGTATGCCCGGTATAGAGCACCGCCGCCGCATGCCCTTCCGGGACCCAGCTCGCAGCACTCTTCAAGGTATCGTTCCATCCAGTCGTTCGCGGAGAAATATCGTTCGGTGGCCTCGTCCACAGCGCGGCAAGACGGCAGCTGAAAGTCGCCCGCGATGAACACCCGCGCCCCCTCGATGGCCCAGGAGAGGACAGCGCCTCCGGCTTGCTCGAAAAGAACCTGCCCGAAGTTCTTCCGCTCGCCGCCGGCAGTAATGGTCGCGTTGAATGGGATGATGCGGATGCGCCGCCGCGTGCCGCCATCGATCGAGCCGAGCCGCGGGGCGAAATTTGAATACAAAATCAGAGTATGGGTGGGGATGAAGCTCTCCGGGTCTTTATACTTTCGCTCACAGCTGACGGGGTCGGTGGAGGCGAGCCGCTTCAAGATGCTGGAGGACAATCGTTTGCCCTCCTCCAACTCGGAGGCGATGACAAGACGCTTCGCCCGGAGCTCGGCCAGTGCAGCACCAGTGTTTTTTCCGTCCGAAACAAGCACTTCCGGGCTGATGGTGCCCGCGTAGCCCGGTCCGAGAACTTGGAGGAGCGCGTTGAAAAAGCTGCTCTTTCCGTTCCGGCCATCGCCCAGCGCGATAAGCAGGCTTTCCACAAACACGCGCCCAAGGAGCGCCATTCCAGCGGCCAGCTGGAGGAACCGCGCGAGCTCGGTATCGCCGCACGTCACGAGGCGCACGTGGTCTTCCCACAGCTTCCGCCCTTCTTCACTTGGGGAAACCGCTGTGATGCAGGTACACCACGCTCCCGGATCATGCGGCCGGATGGCGCCTGTCCGTAGATCTACCAGGCCCGCGGGCGTGTTCAGCGTGAAAGGGTCGGCGTCCAGTAGCTCCGGAGGGACGCCCAGGGCGGGTTTTGCGAGATTCAGGATCGCCCGGATACGAGGCTCTTTTCTGGTCTGTTGGGCATGCTTCAGATAGGCCAGCGCGTCCTTGGCTTCACGGTCTGCCTCCTGGGCTAGCTGATCGGTTCCATCCGCCTGCGCCTGGGTGAGCTTCACCCGCGCCGCCGTAAGCCGTGCGGCGGCGTTGGCGCGCATTGTATCCGTAAAGCCCATCGCCATCGCAAGAGCCGCTTGCTCATCCTCCCGCCAGCATGCGCCATCCCAAGCAAGATAGCCCCGTGCGCCGGTGAAGGCGGCGCGCCCTCTTGCCAATGATGCAAAGGCGCGCGCGTTGCCAACATCGGAGAAGTCCTCCGGGTCGATAGTGCCGGGCCCAAAATCCTCCTCGGCGGTTGGGCGCGATGGCCCAGCCGGATAACGCATCACGGATCTTGCGATCCGTTCGACGTCGGCCGCGTCCTTTGGAGGTCGGCAGCGCGCCTCATTCGCCTGGTGCAGCGCCTCCAGGATAGCGTCGTATTCTAGACCGCGCGCCCGGAGTGACCCGGCATACCGGGTCAATTCGTTGTCACGGTCTCCATCAAGTATCACTGGCGGCAACACATACGGCCGGCGCTCGTTTGGAGATGGGTCTGTGCTTGCCTGTTCGATGAACACACGCAGTTGATCGAGCGGATGCTCCGGCCCTTCGGGACGGTTCACGACGTAAACCGGGAGGGCTCCACCGCGCTTGAGATTGAGTGTACCCGGGACACGTAGGACGCGCGCGGGTTCGCTGGCTCCGGTGTCCAGGTCTGTGAAGCCAGTTGCACTTGCGACGGCACACGCGAACCTCTTGAGCAACGTTTTCGCGGCGTCAAGGTCGGCCGGCACGTTAATGCGGAGTGGCTCCTCCAGAATCCAATATGCATGAACACCGTGCCCACTGCACACGCAGACGGTAGGCGGGCAAGGTAGCGCGTCAAGCGCGGCGATAGCTTGCTCCGCGTTGTGGGGCAGCTTCTTTCCGCGCTTCGATTCGTCCTGCTGTGTGTCGAAGTCGATGAAAAGGGCGGGAATACAGGCCGCGTCGGCGGCCTTGATGCGCGCGTTGGTTCCGCCTGGAGCCCTCGCGGGGCAGGTGGAGAAGTAAACGTCCCAGCCTAGCATGGAAAAGCCCTGGGCGGCCTCCAGCGCCTCCTGGAGTGCATGTGGCTGTGACAGGTCATACCATTGCGTTTGCTTGGCGTCGCCGCACTTGCGCCATATGGTGATAAAGCCTCGGTCAGTCCGTCGGAAAAGTCGATCGAGAAACAAAGCGTCGGTCACTCGGCGTCACCGCCCATAGGCAGCCTTTATATTGCTGGCTTTCAAATTCACTTGTCCCTTGGCGGCGGTCTCCGCGAGCCATTTTTCAAATGCCTCGCGTGGGACGATAATTCGCCTCCCGTATCGGATCGCCGGAAAATCAGCCCGGTTCATGATGTTGCGAACCGTTGGAAGGCTGAATCCGGTTTCTTCACTGATATCCAGGGCTGTCAAACACGCGCGCCTTTGGGTCTCGGTCATAGCATATGCACCTCCAGCATTAGATTCGTATGAATCGCTATAGATACATTAACAGATAACTGGGCGAAAGTCAAGTGAAAGAATCGCAAGGCAGATAAAAAATATTCGATCGTATCTTTTAATCGTGCTGCTCTTGTGCTATACTGTCTGCGAGGTGATTGCATTGACGATCGGCGAGAAGATCCGCTTTGCACGGAAGGAAAAAGGCCTGACGCAGAAAGAACTCGCATCGAAGTCAGGCGTGGCCGAAATCAGTATCAGAAACTACGAAAATGGTAAGCGGCAGCAGCCCCGGGTCGAGCAACTCGGTTTGATCGCGAACGCCCTACAGATGAACTTTGAAAATTTTTTAGATAACGGAGAAACCACATCCCCCGGCTTCGCGGCGCTCAACTGGCTGGAATCTCTTGGATTCATGGTTCGGCAGTATGACGAGGAAGGGGCCGATACGATTTCAATCAGAATGGCTGATTCATTACACTGGATTCAGCTCAACCGCAACGAGTTCAATAGACTGGTAGACAGCCTCACGGACTACACGCATTTCACACTCCACCAATTGAACAAGGGCAAGCTCAATTTTTCGGCCGCCGCGAAGAAAACTGTATCCGTGGAGGATGATGAATAATGCCCCGCAAGCGAGCACCGAACGGTAATGGCACCGTGCGCCAGCGCAAGGATGGGCGCTGGGAGGCGATCTATTCGGTTGGGCGGGATCCCGGCACCGGGCGGCTGATCCGCAAGAGCGTCTATGGCGACAATGAGCAGGAGGTCGCGAAGGCGCTGCGCAAGGCCACGGCGGCCATCGACGAGAATACCTATGTGGAGCCGTCGAAACTTCCCCTGTCGAAGTGGCTGGATATTTGGCTCGCGGAGTACACCGGCAACGTGAAGGAGCACACGCGCGCCTCCTACGACACGCAATGCCGGATACACATCAAGCCCGCGCTGGGTGCTGTGATGTTGTCGGAACTCCGGCCGCATGAGATTCAAGCCTTCTACAACAGGCTGGCCAGGGGGACGCGCAAGCCCACCAGCGGGGCGAAGGGAAAGAAATCGGCGCAGGGCCTCTCCCCCAAGACCATCAAGAACATTCACGGCGTCCTCCATCGGGCGCTGGATCAGGCCGTCATGCTAGGCTACCTTAAACAGCATCCTTGTGTCGGCGTCATGCTGCCCCGGGTGGAGCGGGCCGATATCAAGCCTCTGATGGATGAGCAGATCGACACCTTCCTGGGCGCGATCGAGGGCAACGAGTACGAGCAGCTTTTCACCATCACCATGTACACCGGCATGCGCCAGGCTGAGGCGATGGGCCTCCAGTGGTCTTGCGTAGACTTCAAGGGTGGGACCATCTACATCGACAAGCAGCTGCTACACGAGAAGAAGAAGGACGGCGTGTACAAGTTCGCACCGCCGAAGAACGACAAGCCACGCCGTATCACGCCCGCACCTTCTGTCATGAAGATGCTGGAGGCCGTCAGGCTGCGCCAGAAGGAGGACAAGCTGAAGGCCGGCGCCGCATGGCAGAACGAAATGGATTTGGTCTTTACAGATGCCCTTGGCGGCCATTACGCCCACGCTACCGTGTACCACACCTTCAAGCGGATCGCCGCCGCCATCGGTCTGCCCGACCGCCGGTTCCACGATCTCCGGCACACCTACGCGGTGCTGGCCATCCAATCCGGTGTAGACATCAAGACGGTGCAGGAGAACCTCGGCCATCACACAGCAGCCTTCACGCTGGATCAGTACGGCCACGTCACCCAGCGGATGCAGAATGAAGCGGCAGCCCGCATGGAGGCCGTCATAGCCGCCCGCAAGGGCAAAAAGCCGTCCTAAAACGGTGTGATTTGAGCCAATTGTGGTCAAAACTGTGGTCAAAGCCCGATTTTCGGGTATGGAAAAAGGCCTGGAATCCAATGATTCCGGGCCTTTTCGTGTGGCGGAGGAGGAGGGATTCGAACCCTCGAGACGCTTTTGACGCCTACGCGATTTCCAGTCGCGCGCCCTCGACCAAGCTAGGCGACTCCTCCACGAATAATTATGCAGTTTTCCGGTCGAGTTACCCGATTTCCAGTCGCGCGCCCTCGACCAAGCTAGGCGACTCCTCCACGTGCTATGAAGTTTTCGACCGAACCCGCGGCGCTTCAACACGCGCTTCCTGCCGGTCTTCGCCACGTTGTGCCAAAGCGCACAACCGTACCGTCAACGTGCGATATTATAGCACAACTGGGGCCGGAGCGCAATGCTTGATTTGAAAAATCAACGATTTTTCAATTCCATCATGGCCGACGGGGCGCTCGCCTGCCCAAGATGGATACGCCGGAAATCCGCGATGCGGATTTCCGGCGCGACGGGATGCAGAAAATCGATTATGCCTTCCGGATGCCGAGGCTGGCGGCTTCGCCGTTGATAGACCAATCGCGCACGACGCCTTCCGGCTCCGCGATGATCAGGCTGTCGGCCAGCGCTGCACGCAGGATTTCCGCGCTGCCGCGGGACACCACGCCCGCGAGGCGGTCGGTGGTTTTGAGGGTCACATGGATGTGGTCGGTCACTTCGAATTCGGCTTCCCGGCGCTGCGTCTGAATCTTCGAGATCACCTCGCGCACGAAACCCTCCTCAATCAGCTCTTCCGTCAGGTTGGTGTCCAGCACCGCCGTGACGCCGCCGTCCATTTCGGCCACAAAGCCGGTCTTTTGCATCGGCTCGGTCAATACGTCCGTCTCGGACAGCTCCACAGGGGTACCATCCACCTCAAGCCGGATCGTCTTTCCGGCCGCGAAGGCGTCCACCACGTCGTTGCCGTCCATTTCAAGCAGCGCTTTGCCGATGGCGCCCACCAGCTTTCCGTACTTCGGGCCGACGGTGCGCAGCTGCGGTTTGATTTTGTAGGTGGTGAAGGCGCGGGCGTCGTCCACAAAGGCGACTTCCCGGACATTCAGCTCATCGGCCACCAGGTCCGCCATGCCGGGCGTGAGCGCGGCGCCCTTGACGTAGAGCGTCGCCGCGGTCTGGCGGGTCTTCATGTTGGCGGTTGCGCGGCAGGCCCGGCCCAGCTGCACAACCTCGATGACCTTTTCCATCTCGTCCTCCAGCTGCCGGTCCACCTTTGTCAGGTCGGCAGCCGGAAAGTCGGTCAGATGCACGCTGGGTTTGGCGCCGGGGAGTTTGGCAACCAGGTTCTGGTAGATGCTCTCCGCCATGAAGGGCGTATAGGGCGCGGTGAGACCGGAAAGCGTCACCAGCACG